>NZ_JALUFF010000063.1 GCF_027052235.1 Thermococcus sp. | reverse complement strand
CCCGTGGACGAGACTTAAACCGCTCGTTTCCTTGGTCATCTCCCAGAGCGTCTCGGGGTCGGCCTTTATGACCTCGCCAACCTCGAAACCACCTGCAATTGTCCCCCTCTTCGTCAGCGTCTGCTCCTCGTGGAGGCCGAGCCTCCTGAGCGTATCGCGAAGCTCGTAGGGGTTGCCCCTCGCCACGTAGAGGAACACTAAGTCCCCCTCGTTGAAGGCCCTCGACTTCCTCAGCTCCACCGTTTTCAGCCCGCGGAAGAGCAGTTCGGCGTAAACCTGATGGAGCGCTATGACGTGCTCCATGCTTTCACCACTCGGGACTCGGAAAAGGATTAAAAAGGCTTGTGGCTATCAGTGGTGATGGTCAGACTTGTGAAGACCACCGTCAGAGATGAGAAACTCTGGAAGGCCGGTGTGGTTTTCTTGGCTTTCTCTCTAGCTCTTCTTTTCATCGGAATAGCCACGGGAAGGACAGCCTACTCACTGCCAAACGTTTTCATAGCTCTAGCTCTCCTTATTCTTGCAAACCGCCTTCGGGTTGTCAGAGTGGAATGCACCCAGGGAACTTTCCTTCTGGTTCCGGATTATGGCACTTCCACCTTAATCCTCAGGGACTCAAATGGCAACGTTGTCCTTAGAGACTTCTTCCCCCTCTTTGAGGAGAAGAAGCTGAGAACTCCCTGCGGGGTTCTTGAGGTTCGGGCCATCGGGCACAGGTTCGGGAAGGTCGAGCTTGGAATAACTGCGGAAAGTGAAGAAGTCATGCTTCCCTAAGGACTAGCCCTGCCTTAACGATATCGCTCACGACTCCGCTTGCCGTCTCCCGGGGCCCGGCTCCCGCCCCCTTAACGAGCAGCTCCCCGAGGAGATCGGTTTTTATCAGGGCGACGTTCTCGTTGCTCGAAACGGCCAGCGGGCTTTCGAGGGGTATCTCCCTGGGCTCGACCTTTACCTTCCCCCTCTCAACGGTCGCGACGAGCCTTATCGTCTTCCCGTGGGAGGTTGCCTCCCTCACAAGCTCGGGCGTTATGCCGTCTATTCCCCTCACCTCGGCCTCCCCGAACGTCATCGGATGGAAGGCGACGCAGTGCAGAATCGTTGCCTTGTAACCCGCATCTATCCCGAGCACGTCCCCGCTCGGGTCCCTCTCGGCCATACCGAGGGACTGGGCTTCCCTCAGCGCCTCCTCGAAGGTCTTTCCCTCCTCCATCCTGGAGAGGATGAATGTAGTCGTCGCGTTGAGAACTGCCTCGATACTCTCAACCCTGTCCCCCAGCAGGTTCTCCCGCAGGAGAGCTATCACCGGCGTCCCCGCCATGACCGTTGCCTCGAAGAGGTAAGGGATTCCCCTCCTCTCTGCCTCGCCAACGAGCTCGGAGTAGTGGAACGCCAAGGGTGGCTTGTTGCTCGTAACGAGGGCGCTCCCGTTCCTTATCGCCCTGAGGTGCCAGGGGAAGGCGTTGGCATCGTTGGTGACGTCAACGACGATGTCAGGGTTTACCTCCTCGATTGCCTCACCGGGTTTCATGTTGTAGACCTCGTAGTCGTTCGTCCAGGCCGAGAGCCTCCCGAAGTTCTCCTTCACGAGGAGCGCCTCCCTGAGGTCTATGCCCTCGGGCAGCCAAACGAGACCGCTCGTATCGGCCACGCTGAGAACCTTAAAGCTCAGTCCGTACTTCTTCCTGAAGAACCCAGTCTTTTCGAGGAGAACCCTCGCGGTTGCTCTTCCCACGTTCCCAAAGCCGAAGATGGAGAGAGTTATCTCCTTCACGAAACCACCGCAGAAAAGTTGGGGGAGGGCTTAAAGGCCTTACCTCCCGAGGATGACCTTTATGATGTCCATGTCCCTGACTATTCCGATGAGTTCGCCCTCGCCCCTTATGACTGGCAACTGCTCTATCTCGTACTTCACCATCTTCTGGGCCACGTCGTAAACGCTCATGTGGGGAGTTGCGACCACAACGTTGGGGTTCATTATCTCCTCAACCGGCTTTTTCGGGAGCTGGAGTTCGGCCTTCTCGAAGATGAGCGTCGGGTTTGCCTCAAGTATCCAGTCCTCCTCGCTTGAAGCCGAGAGGGAGGTCTGCTTTATGACCCTTATCACCTCGCTGTCGTGGAGCAGGTCTGTCTCATCGACCATCCCGATGAGGTTCCCGTCGTCGTCTATAACCGGTATCGCCATGGCGTTGCAGAGCAGGAGGGCCTTCAGCGCAGCCTTTAGGGGCGTCCCGCGCCAGACAACGCTGACGTTTCTCTGGTAGTAGGGCTCGATGCTAACTTCCCTGAGCTTCTCGTTCTTCGAGAGGTACCTCCTCACTATGTCCCCGACGGTCAGGATGCCTATGGGTCTCCCCTCGTCGTCAACGACAACGACCCTTCTGTAGCCTGAGTCGAGAATCTTCCTGACGGCCTTCTTGAGGTCATCGTTAACCTTAACTGTTGGAACGTCCCTCCTGATGAGCATGGCCAGCTGGTCTTCATCGGGGTTAACGAGGATGTTCTTTATGCTGATTATCCCAACTAGCTTTCCCTCTCTGTTGACGACCGGAAAAGAGCGAACCTTGTGCTTTTTGAAGAGCTCAAGTGCGTATTCCCTACTCGCCGGGAGCTGTATGACCACTGGATCCTTTGTCATCAGAGTCTTGACCCTCATTTACACCACCGCTTAGCTAAGGTCATCAATACTATTTAAGGTTTCAGGCTAAGGAAAGTTTTTAAGACCCATCTCAGAGAGAGGGCATAGGTGGAGAGGAGTGAAGCTGGCCCTTGAACACAAGTTTTCGCTCACCGTTTATCTCTGGGGAATAATAACCGGAGTGATCAGTGGGTGGCTCGCATACTACAACCGTGCGGCGTGGATACTGGGCTTTCTGCTCTATTTCCTCACAGACAGGTTCGTTATGGCCGTGGTCAAGGAACTGCCCCCGGATGTACCCGACCAGAGGGCGATATTCAAGAAAGCATTCTGGGGATGGCTACTGTTCTGGCTGTACTTCACGATGCTCAGCTACACTGTGGCTGTTCACTTCACACCGGTCTGCTACTCCAACCAGAGCCTGCTCTATAAGATGGTCAGCTCGGGCAACGCGACTATAAAATGCCTGCCCGGCACGGGGTGAGGGCGATGAACGCTGAGGAAATGAAGAAGGCCGTCGCAAAGGAGGCCCTGAAGTTCATCGAGGACGAGATGGTTGTCGGCCTTGGGACCGGCTCTACGACCGCTTACTTCATCCGCTACCTCGGGAAGCTCATAATGGAGGGGGAGCTTGAGGAGGTCTACGGCATTCCCACGTCCCATCAGGCGAGACTGCTGGCCATAGAGAGCGGTGTCCCCGTCGTTTCCCTCGACGAGGTCGATGCAATAGACATAGCCGTCGATGGCGCCGATGAAGTTGACCCCCACCTCAACCTCATCAAGGGCAGGGGCGGGGCGTTGACGATGGAGAAGGTAATCGAATATCGAGCCGGGACTTTCTTGGTACTCGTTGATGAAAGCAAGCTCGTCGAGAGCCTAGGCCAGAGGGTGCCCGTCCCGATAGAGGTCATTCCTCCGGCATGGAGGGCCATAGCGGAGGAGCTTGAGGTCTTCAACGCGGAGGCCGAGCTGAGGATGGCGGAGAAGAAGGACGGGCCGGTCATAACCGACAACGGCAACTTCATCCTCGACGCAAGGTTCCACAGGATAGATGACCCCCTCGACCTTGAGATAGAGCTCAACACGATTCCCGGAGTTGTCGAAAACGGAATCTTTGCCGATATAGCGGACATCGTTCTTGTTGGCACCAAGGAAGGCGTCAAAAGACTCGAACGCTGAGCGGTTAATTTTATAAAGCCCGCCTTCCCCATTATTCTCGAACCGAGCGGGGGTTGCCGAGCCTGGTCAAAGGCGGTGGACTCAAGATCCACTCCCGTAGGGGTTCCGGGGTTCAAATCCCCGCCCCCGCACCATATACTCATAGCGCCAGAGCAAAATTCGTTGGTAACGAAAACCTTTGAGAGCTTCTCTCAGATCAGGATTCCTTCAAGTGGAGTTTTTAACTAAACCCCTCAGAGCTTCTTTATCTCCTCCACCCGCTCGAACTCACTCCGTTTTATTAGCCCGATAGCGAAGGCTACGAGGCCGATTTTCTGGAGGTTCTCGGGGGTGAGCTTTTCCTTCGAGAGCTCTTCGAGCATCGAGGCCAGCTTTCCGAGGGCTTTTTCCTTGGCTTTTTCGGAGTAGTCCGCGAACTCTAAAGCTTGGAGGATGGAGAGGACTTCGAGTTTAGTATCTTCGGGTAAACTTTTCGTCCTCGGCTCTGTTTCTATCTGCTTCTGAACCTTCGGATACTTTGCGGAGGGTTTCTTTTTTTGCCTTACGATCATTTCCTCTGGCGCTACCTTCTTGAACGCGTCTACAAATTCCTCAAATTCTGGCACTTTACCTGCTTTGATATGTCTTGTTGCCTTTTCTCCCTTTGCCTTTATCTCTGCTAAGCGTTCTGCCAGTTTAATTGCAGCATTCACGAATTCTTCCATATTCTTTCTTTTTTCTTCTGGTATGTGGTCGTATTCATCCTCCAGGATCATTGCTATCACTGCTGCCCGCTTTTTTAGCTCTTCGAAGGGCGGAAGTATTCGAGCCTTTTTGTCTATTTCTTTCAGATCCGGGTGCCATACCCACTTTTTCTCTGTTCTTTCATCGCCAATGGCTATATTCAAAATACGTTCAGTTGTTTTACTGTGCTCTTGATAAGTATATTCGCTGCCTTTGTAAGCAGTTGGCAGTGCTAGAAGCTGAAAGAGAATATTGTATTTCGTTGCATCTGTTTTGTTCGGGGCATACACATCGTGGTACCTTTCTTTGTTCTCGTCTAATATTGTTACATGAGTGTGTGTTCCAGCGCGTCCTTAAGCACTTTTTTGAGAGCTTGATCCCATTTTCTTCTAGGATTTTCATGAGCTCTCTCATTTCTCCTACTAACGTTTCACTCTTTTTTTAGCTCTTCTGCATCATGTACAGGTATTTCTTCAACCTCCTTGCCGAACCAACCTTTTTTTCTTTCTACGCGCACCGTCTTTCGAATTTTTCCCGTGAGGTAGTACGTAACCATTGCAGTCACCACCAGCCGTGAATTCGGAATAACTGCAGGGGCTCAGGCGTGATTCCACGTGGAGTCTATAGTTTTTGAGGGGATAAGCCTTTCGAAGTCGGCTAAATCCCGGCCCATCCACCACAGACCATGCTACACTTAAATAAACTCCCCAAGCAGGAACTTCCACAGCGGCACCATCTCTATCGTGGTTTTCCCCCTTTCTATCCTCCTCTCAGAATCCCACGTAATCAACAGGGCATTTTTAAAGCCGAACTCCCTCGATGCCTTCCTCAGCGCGTTCACCTCGCGCCTTAGCGTCTCCTCATCGCCAACATCGTAGCTAACTTGTAGGAGGACTCCTTCATCGGGCAGGACGAAATCGACCTCCCAGTTATCTCCGAGGGCATAGTTGACCTCCTTTCCACGCCTGAGGAGTTCGATAAAAACCGTGTTCTCCATCAGCCTCCCGATGTTCTCGCTGAACTTTACGCTCAGAAACGTCAGGAACGATGTGTCAACGAAGTACATCTTTCTTGGATGCTGCATCCTGAGCTTTACCTTGGAGGAATAAACCTCAATGGGGAAGGCGAAGTAGCACTCCCCGAGGTACCTCAGGTAGTTGGCAAGCGTTGACTTGGATATTGAGTAGCCCATGCTCCTCATCGTTCTGGCGGTTTTGCTCAGGCTCACGTACTCGGAGTTAAGGAGAAGCCTGATGAACGCCCTGAGCTCTTCGGGGTTTCTGATCGAATACCTCTCCACGACATCGAGGGCTATTATCGTGTTGAAGTAGTCCCTGACGATCAGCCTCTTGATCCTCACGTCTTTGGTTAGAACAACCTCTGGAAAGCCTCCGTAGAGGACGTACTCCCTCAGCAGGTTAAGGAGCACTGGCTTTTTGGAGCTGAAGTCCAGTTTCTCAGGCATTTCAAAGCCCTTAAACCTTAGAAACTCACGGAAGCTCAGGGGGAAAACTTCAAAGGTCAGCGCCCTGCCCCTGAGTGATGTCGGTATCTCCCTGCTGGATAGCTTTGAGGAAGAGCCGCTCAGGAAGAGCCTTACATCCCCCCTCGAATCGTGAATTCTTCTCACCCAGAGGTCCCAGTTTGGGATGTTCTGTATCTCGTCCAGAAAGAGGTACAGCCTTTCCTTCCTTCCATAGAGCTCCTCTATCGTCGGGATGAGCTCGGTTAGGGTTTCGATCTTTTTCTCAAGCCTCTCATCCTCGAAGTTGACGTAGAATATCTCCTCCCTCGGGACTTTCTTTGAGAGTTCGTTGATGAGCTGGAACATGAGGTAGGTTTTGCCGACCCTCCTGCAGCCTGCGAAGGTTACGACCTTTCTCGGTTTATCCGGAATCAGGGAAAGGTCAAAGTCCCTCTCGACGAGCTCGGGCGTCCACGTTTCCTGCCACTCCACCAGAACCTTGGCTAAATCCTCCCTCATGATAGTCAATACATCTGCATCATTTATAAATCTTGTCTAGTATATCGAACAACTATTTATAAATAGCTGTTTTGTAAACTTGCCCAGCTTTTCGAGTACTGGCCCGATGCCAAAGGACCGATTCAAGGAAACACCTTTTAAGTTTCCCAATGTTCCCCTCCTTGCTTAATGATAACTAAGTTGGGGCAAAATATAACCAGAGTAGGCGATAGGTCAGTAAACCTCTCCGCTGGCGATGTGTTAAGCCGAGCCCTTGCCCTTTAGGGCAGTAAGAAGATCAGCCCCTGCTTAAACTATTCCTCGAAGTCCCTCAAATCCCACACCAGCCAGCCATCTTCTCTAAGCTCTTCCTTTTCCTCAATCTCTTTTGCAACGATTCCATACCACTTCTTCCACCCTTCCAGTCCTACAAGCTTCGCTTTCCTCTCCAAATCCTTTAGAATCTCTCTTCCTTCTCTCGCTTAGCTCTTTCCACTTCACCTCGACGAAGAGGGCTTTTTTCTCCCTCTCATCCAGAGCAACGAGGTCGATCTTCTCGTTCTTGTGCCACCAGCGCCCAATTTTTGTGAACTTAAAGGGCAGTTCGCCAGCCTTATTGAGCCAATTAAAAACTGTCTGGCAATGTCCTCAAAGACGAAGCCAGGGTAGTCGTTGAACTCGTCCCTTATCTCCTCCACCACATCAAATCCTATCTCTATCCCGTCCCTCCTCGGAAAGACGAAGCGGAACCAGAAGGCAAAGAAGTTGTCGTTTATCCTGTAAACCGTTCGTCCCTTCCCCAAAAAGGGCCTCTCTTCCCTGATGTAGCCCATCTCCTCTAAAACGTTGAAGTACCTGCCGAGGCTCTTGGTTTCTATCCTTGCTTTATTCGCTATCTGGCCGAAGTGCGTGTAGCCGAGAGCAATGGCTCTGAGAATCGAGAAGTACCTCGAAACGTCCCTCAGCTCCTCCTTGAGGAGGTATTTGGGCTTATAAGCCTTTCGAAGTCTTTAAACGGCCTAGGGAATAATAACCACGGTTATCATAATGGCGATTATCATTTCCCGCGAATTTAAAAAGAAAGCACGTACCTCAGAAACAAAGCGAGACAGACCTCAGTCCACGAACGCCAGCCCGTTCCACAGCTCCCGTATTTCGCGCGTGGCGTCTGGATAAACCCTCTTGAAGGTTATCCTCCAGTAACCGTTTTTCAGATCCTCGATGTCTTCAATGTGGATGCTGAGCCCGAGCTTTTCGAAGTGGGTGACCATTCTGTGGGCGGTGCTTATGTTCTTGACCCTGACCTTGAAGGTCTCCTCGACGGCGTGTCCGCGCGATACCTCCTCAATGCTCTCAACGAGAGGTCTCAAAAGCGCCTCTCCGAGGGCCCTGGCGTATTCTTCAAGCCCCTTCCCCCTGACCTTTCTCTCGGCTATGTAGAAGGCAAGTCTGCTTATCCTCCCCATGAAGTAGCCCCCGGGAAGGTCGAAGAAGATGTGGGAGCCTATCTTTATGTCGTTGATGTTTGCGTAGGGCGTAACGTACTTCGCTATCCTCCTCATGTCGGGGGTTTTCATAACTATTCCTTCTCTTCTCTCCTCGCTGAGCTTATCAATCAGGTCGTAAAGCTCATCCATGCGGGAGCGGTCGAAGAGGCCGAAGCGCTCAACCTGCGGAATCCCGTACTCCTCGGCGAGCCTGTATCTCTCCTCCGCCGGGATGCTCCTCCCCGTTCCCTTCTCCTGAATGTCGAAGAGGAAGAACTGGATGTCCTCATTCACGTAGGGTGGCCCCTCAACGAGGTACGGACTCTCGGGCCCCGCCATCTCCCCGGCCAGAATTAGGTTCGGGTAATCCCTGAAGAACTCCTCGTTTATGAAGTCGAGGATTCTCTCCGTCGTGAACGGGCATACGAAACCGCCCCTTGTCAGGGCCAGAATCCTGTCCTTAACCTTAACGACGCGGACGTTGTAGCCGTCGACCTTCTCCTCGACGTAGAAGGCTTTGTTTTTGAAAATCCTCCTGACGCCGTTCTCCAGCTGGACGACACGCTTTATGTGGGGAAACCCCGGAACAACATCTCCGGTCTCGAAGACGACGGTTCCCCTCCTGAAGCCCCTCGCAGAGTCCCTGAAGCGGACGTATCTAAGTCCCTCGAACTCGTCCTCAGTTACTCCCCCCTTGTTCTCAAGGACCGTGAGCCTCTCCTCCGGAAGGCCAAGTTTGAGGAGCAGGGCCTTGAAGTGCGAACTCACCATATTGCTTCCCCTCGATAGGTTGGAGGAACCCATTAATAACCGTTTGGAATATGGAGAAAAGTCGGGAAAGAAGGGTTCAGCGCTTCATGGTTGAGAGGACTTTGGTCGTGACGTCGTTGCCGTTCTTGTCGTATATTCTGTAGTAGGCCGAGTAGGGCAGCTTCATCTTGGCCCTTCTCATGGCCTCAAGGGCGAACTTGAGGTGGTTTTCGTTCACCCAGACGGTTAGTATCTTCTGGTCCTTCTTAACCCTTGCCGCCAGTCCGATCGGCTTACCAAATGGCCTTCTCATACCGTTTCCGTAACGGTCGGCCTTCCTTCCGGTGGCCATCGGGTTCTCACGGAGAACTTGGAAGGGGAAGACCCTTATCTTAAAGTGGAAGTTGCTCCTTCCGACGTTCTTCTGAAGGTACCTGTTGACCTGAATACGAATAGCCTCAAGGGCGTTCTGCCTTATCTGCATGGCCTGCTCGGCGTGAAGGCTGACCTCGTACTGGAACTCGGCGGAGAGGTTGCCCATGTCGAATATCGTTATCTTCGGACCTGGAGCACCGCGTATGTACTCCCTTCTCGTGTAAGCGGGCTTGTCAACGTCCCTATCAATCTTTGCTGGCCTCAGTCCCATACTCTCACCTCCAAATGAGCGTAAGCTAAGCCTAAACTTAGCTTGCCCCCGCTTTTATAAAAGTTTTGGAGGGATATCTTTTCCAATCTTCACACCCTCAACGAAAAGCCCAACTGAAAAGGGCAGGAAAGCAAGGAGGGCCAGATTGAGGCTCAACCAGAGGTGAACCTCGCCGAGGGAATACGCTAAGCCGAATATTATCCCGCCCACGAAGGTTGAGAGGTTTTGAACCGCGTTTACCCCGCCTATAGCCAGGGAAGAGCGGTGGTAGCCTGCTAAGACCTTCCTCGAAATCGGGCGGAAGCTCTGGAAGGCGAAGAGAGCGAGGAATATGCCTACGAAAACCGTTGGGGCGGTTTTTATTGATGCCAAAAGCGGTGAAATCCCGGCTAAAAATGCCGTCAGCTTCACCGTCTTTGCTTCGCTTCTCACATCGGCGAACCACGAGGAGAAATAGCTGAGCAGAGAGGCCGCGAAGCCTGTCCAGCCCAGTAAAACTGCCGTTCTTTCCCTGCTCAGCCCGAGGGCCTCTGAAACGTAAACGTAGGTTATCTCCCCGGAGGTGAAGGCCACTATGACGGCCATGAGGGAGGCTATGATCAGAACCCTCCTCGGGTCAATGCTTATTCCCTCTGCTCGCTTCTCCTCCCTCCTCGGCGCTATTCTGTCGTAGAGGAGGTAGTAGCTCAGGAGCATTATCAGGCCCGTCAGGACGAAGAAGGCTGAGGAAATCCACATCTGGCCGGATAAGCCGAGGTTTACCGTGTATGCATAGGCGTAGTTCCCGAGAAGTGAAGCGATGCTCCCGAAGAAGAAGTACACCGAGGTCACCCTCGCCCTCATCTCCTTCGGTGCTGTTACCGCCACGACGAACTGGGCCATCGGCCAGCTCAGCCCGTTGAGGAAGCCGTTGAGGAGCTTTATCCCAGCCACCTGAAGCCAGCTTGAGGTTAGGGGATAGAGCTGAACCGCGAGGGCGTTTCCCATCATGGCCACCGCACCCAGGTAAACCAGCCATTTTCCCCTCTCAAGGGCAAGACCGCTCAAGACGGAGGTGAGGGCCCTCGCCAGAACGAAGGACATGGAAACCAGAGAAACCGCCAGCATGCTCGCCCTCAAAACATCGCGAGTGTAGAAGGCTATAGCTGGAGTTGCCAGGCGAAAGGCTATCGTTCCGGTGAAGGCTGAAAGCACGAGGAGGGCTATCCCTGCGAGCCTTCTGTTTTCCATCAGACCACCGTCTTAGCGTTGGGCCAACTTTTTAAAAGTCTTAATCTCCGTGAAGGTTCTTCGGGAGCCAGCCAGAAGGCCGGAACTTCTATCGAAACCACTCGCCCAAGACGAACGAACCCTTTTTATGGATGCCCCTCAACTGGGAGTGGTGATACCCATGGTGGTGACCCTTGAGTTCCACATGGATTACGAGGACGCCTACAGGGAAGTCTACGAGATGGTGAAGCCGAAGTACAAGCTGTTCACAGCCGGCCCCGTTGCCTGCTTCCCCGAGGTTCTCGCGATAATGTCCGTCCAGATGTTCAGCCACCGCTCGGCCGAGGCCAAAGCGGTTCACGTTGACACGCTTGAGAGGCTCAAGAAGTTCCTTGAGGCTGACAAAGGCGAGATAATCCTCTTTCCCAGTTCGGGAACGGGCTTCATGGAGGCATCGGTCAGGAACACGATACCGAGGGGTGAAAAGGTTCTAGTCACTGTCATAGGTGCCTTTGGAAAGCGCTTTGCAGATGTTGTCGAGGCCAACGGCAGGAAAGCCGTAATCCTTGAGAAAGAACCCGGACAGGCTGTAAAACCTGAAGAGCTCGACGAGGCTTTGAGAAAGAACCCCGATGTTCACGCGGTTACCATAACTTACAACGAGACTTCAACCGGCGTTTTAAACCCGCTCCCAGAGCTGGCAAAGGTTGTTCACGAGCACGACAAGCTCCTCTTCGTTGATGCCGTTTCAGCGATGGGCGGTGCGGACATAAAGTTCGATAAATGGGGAATTGATCTGGTCTTCGCGAGCAGTCAGAAGGCCTTTGGCGTTCCCCCGGGATTGGCGGTAGCAGCTGTCAGCGAGCGCGTTTTCGAGATAGCGGAGAAAATGCCAGAAAGGGGCTGGTACTTCGATTTACCGCTCTACAAGAAGTTCAACGAGAAGAAGAAGGGAACGCCCTCGACACCACCTCTTCCACAGATATTCGGCCTCAATGTCGTTCTCAGAATCGTCGAGAAGATGGGAGGAAAGGAGAAGTGGCTCGACATGTACAGGAAGAGGAGCGAGATGATAAGGGAAGGCGTCAAGGAGATGGGCCTTGGAATTCTGGCGGAGCCGGGATACGAGAGCCCGACCATAACAGCGGTCGTTGTTCCCGAGGGCATGAAGGGGGTTGACGTTTACAACGCGATGCGTGAGAGGGGCTTTGAACTGGCCAAGGGTTACGGAAGCGTTGCCGAGAAGACCTTCCGCATAGGCAACATGGGCTACATGACCTTTGAGGACATCCGCGAGATGCTTGACAACCTCAGGGAGGTTATAGAAGAGCTCAGGGGGCGCTGAGCCCCCTCAGATTATCCTCACCAGCTCACCGTCCTTGACGGCGTATATCTTGTCCACGGTTCTCCTTCCCGTCCTGAAGTCCCTTTTCGTGACAACAACGACGTCAAAGCGGTTAAAGGTTTCCTCGTCTATTCTGAGCCAGTGCATCACCTCATCCTTTACATCCTCAGTCATGGCGAGAGAAGTCACTATGAAGGCGTATCTGTCTATCAGCTCCTTCAGAATCATCGGGACGTCCACAGTGTGCAGTGTGTCAACAACGACGTAATCCGGCTCTACACTTTTCAGCCTCTCGATGACTTCCTCGGTTCTCACCTTGAGGGGTCTCCTGTCGAAGCGCGTGTCTATTATCTCTATGTTCTCCCTGAAGGGTTTGAACTCGCCGTAGGCCGTGACGACGGCTACCTTCCAGTCCTCAGGAACGTAGTGTAAAAGAGCTTCAACGAGCTTGGTCTTTCCGCTCCTGCTTGTGCCGACGATGAGAATGTCCTTTCTCCCAAGTATCTTCTCCCTCAGGAGTTCGAGTTGGTCGGGCCTTGCGGAGCCGTAGCGCACGAGGTCGTCGGGTGTGAACACGTAAACTCCCATGCTATCACCGGAATATAAATGGCCCGTGGAGGTTATAACGGTTTGGAAGCAAAGCCCTACCCCCCTTCTTTGACATTTCTTCAATTTTAACCCTAAAATTTTATCGAAATTTAAACAAATAACTGATTTTTTCGCATAAAAACCATAAAGGTGGAGTGCTAATTGCCTCCGGTGATGACCGTGAACGCGCTCAGCATAGTTGGCAGGAGGATAGACCCCGTTATGGACGTCCAGACGAGGGCGATAGCCTACCTTACCGGCGAACTCTCCAAGAGGGGCTTCCGCTGGCTTCTTCCAGTGATCTTGAGCCCGGTAACCGACCCGCTCTGGCCGGATCCAGCTGCAGGTGAAGCGCTGAAGCCACCGGAGGTTGAAGTCTACGGCGAGAGGCTCAGACTGACGCACAGCATGATACTCCACAAGCAGATGGCAATAGCGATGGGCGTAGAGAGGCTTTTCGTCCTCTCTCCAAACGTTAGACTAGAAGGCAGGGAAGCGGACGACGGGAGGCACGCGTACGAGTTCACCCAGCTTGACATGGAAGTTGCCGGTGCAAGCATGGACGAGGTCATGGGCCTGATTGAAGAACTCATAATCGGCCTCTTCCGCGAGCTCAGGCCTATCCTCTGGGAGGCCTTTGAAAGGGAGCTTCCAAGGGCGAGGAAACCTTTCAGGCGCTTCACCATCGAGGAAATCCGCGAGGAGTTCGGGAGCGAGGACGAAGCTAGCCGGGTTTTAGAGGAGCCCTTCTGGATAACGGGAATTCCGAGGGAGTTCTACGACCGGGAAGTTGACGGAACCTGGAGGAACTACGACCTCTACCTGCCGGAGGGCTACGGTGAGGTTTCCAGCGGTGGGGAAAGGGAATGGGAGTACGGGAAGATACTCTCAAAGATACGCTCCTCCGGTTTAAGCGAAGAATCCTTCAGGCCGTACCTTGAGGTTGCCAAGGCGGGCCTACTCAAGCCGAGTGCGGGAGCGGGAATAGGCGTTGAGAGGCTCGTCCGCTACATGGTCGGGGCAAAGCACATAGCCGAGGTTCAGCTCTTCCCGAGGATTCCCGGTGTTCCCGCGGTCATCTGAGGGATAACCTTTTCTTTCCTTTTGCCGACTTTTCTCCGGTGGGAGCATGGGGCTGTTTGATTTTCTCAGGAAGAAGGCTGAGAAAGAGACCGGCGGGGAGTTTATAGCCTCCCGAAGACCCGTGGCGACCTTTAGGGTTGAGCAGATTATGAACATCATGGGCAGGGAGGCACTCATCGGGACGGTCGAGGGAATAATATACCCCGGCTACAAGGTTAAGGGGAAGGGAATAGCCATAATCCGGGAAATCCAGAAGGACAGGAAAAGGGTGGACTTTGCCGTTGACGGTGATAGAGTTGCCCTTATCCTTGAGGGAAATACAAACGCTAAAAAAGGAGAGAGGCTCGAAGTTTATCAGTCGTGAGGTGGTAGGATGATAATCTGGGATGACCACTTCCACGTTGACCCATATCACGGTCTCTTTCTAGAGGCTGTGAAGCAGTTCCACCGCGCCGGGGGAACTCACCTGGTGGTTGTTTACAAGACGGCACACGACTACGGCTTTCCCGGATTGAAAGCCGAGGACTTTATGAAGGCCATGGACTTCCACGTTAAACTTGTGGAGAGGATAAACAGGGAGACACCGGTGAAGGCCTACGCGGTGGTTGGTGTCCATCCAGCGGAATTCGATTACCTGGCAAGGGAGAAGGGACTAAGATACGCCAAAAACGAGGTCATGAAGGCTTTGGAATACGCCCAAAAGTTCTGCATTGAGGGGAAGGCAGTAGGCATAGGAGAGATAGGGAGGCCTCACTACGAGGTTGGCGAGGAAATCTGGGAGGCGAGCATAGAGCTGATGAAGTACGGGATGGCGCTGGCGAAAGAGGCCGACTGCGCGGTTCAGCTTCACACTGAGAGCTTTGACGAAGCTAAGTTCAGGGAACTCGGGGAGTACGTAAGGGAAGTCGGTATAAAGCCCTATAAGGTTGTGAAGCACTTCTCTCCGCCACTGGTTAAAGTTGCGGAGGAGGTAGGCGTCTTCCCGAGCATTATCGCGAGCAAAAAGAACATCGAGGAGGCCATCAAGCAGGGCAACCGCTTCATGATGGAGACGGACTACATAGACGACAAGCGCCGTCCGGGGGCTGTACTCGGACCGAAGACGGTTCCAAAGAGAACGAAAGCCTTCCTCCAGAACGGCATCTTTACGGAGGAGGACGTCTATAAAATTCACGTGGAGAACCCGAGGAAGGTTTACGGGGTCGAGGTGGAGGAGTGAGTCCATATGCCCTCTTTCCCGGTGGCATTGAGATGCAAAAACTTAATAAAGTCCGGGGCGTTCAAATGGCCGGCGGGGCCGTGGGGTAGCTTGGTCCATCCTGCGGGCTTTGGGAGCCCGTGACCCGGGTTCGAATCCCGGCGGCCCCACCATCGAAACTTTGCTTGGCAACCTTTTTGAGTGAGTTTTTGAAGGGTTGGAGCAGAAGAGGTTTGGTTTTTAGCGCTCCTTTGTAGCACAGTTGTCCTTTTGTAGGTGTTTCTTCTCATAGAAACTTTGATTCGGTAAAGTTTGAAAGAAAAGGGAAGAGGGTTCAGCCGAAGAGGGCGCCGAGACCAGCGAGGGCCTCCTCCTCGCTGACCTCCTCTTCCTCTTCCTCCTCTTCCTCCTCCTGGGCGGTCTCGGCCGGGGCCTCGGCCGGAGCGGCTGCGACCGCCACAGGAGCGGCAACGGGCATCGCGGCCTTCTCGATGACCTCGTCTATGTTGACGCCCTCAAGGGCAGCGACGAGGGCCTTTATCCTGGCCTCATCCGGGGTAATTCCAGCGGCCTCAAGGACTGCCTTGAGGTTCTCCTCGTTTATCTCCTTACCAGCGGCGTGGAGTAGCAGAGCGGCATACACGTACTCCATTTTTCGCACCTCCAATCATCTTCATCCTTTTTCTTTTCATCTCAGGGGTTAGGGAATGCATGGAAAGGGAATCAGCCGAAGAGGGCGCCCAGTCCGGCAAGGGCTTCCTCCTCGGAAGCCTCCTCTTCTTCCTCTTCCTCCTCCTCGGCCTCTTCAACCTTCTCCTCTACCTGAGGCTGTGTGGCAACTGCCACTTGAGCCTGAGCGTTTAAAAGCTCTTTGGTCTTCTCGTCAAGCAGTTCCTCCGGCAGGTTCTGGGCTATGAGCAGGAGAGCGCGTACAGCCCTGCCGAAGATTTCCTCGATGGTCTCCTTGGTGATGTAGCCAGCCTCGACGGCAACGTTCTTCGCTCCAAGGAAGGCCTTCTGGATGATTGCCTCGATCGTCTGCTTGGTCGGGTACGCTGTGTTGACCGACAGGTTGAAGGCGTGCATGTAGGCCTTCTGGAGCATGTTGATGTATTCCTGCTCGTCAATAGCGAGTACCTCTGGGGTGTAGATTACACCCTCTTCATAGGCTGCGAGAAGGTTGAGACCAACCTCGAGTGGCTCTATTCCAAGTGCGTTGAGGATTCTTGCGAGCTGTTCGGTTATGACTTCTCCGGCCCTGAGTACCGTGTAGTCCTTCTGGATGCTGACCTTGCCCTTCTCGATCCTCGCCGGGATTCCAAGGGCCTGCATTTCGCCGACGAGCGGCCCCGGCGGTATCGAGGTAGGGCCGGCTGGTATGACGACGTCGTGTGGGACGACCGCACCTGGTTTTGCTGGGGCCGGGGTCTTGCTCTCCTCAAGGAGCTTGTACAGCTTGAAGGGGTTCATCTCCGTTGCAAGTATCGCGGCTCCACCCTGGATGTAGTCTGCGAGCTTCTCAAGCTCAGGCTTTCCAAGTTCCTGGGCGGCTCTCTTTATGGCGAGCTCGATGAGGGTATTCCTGCTCACGCGGAGGAGAGCCTTCCCGCGGAGCTTGTCACGCATCTTGCTGAGCGGGTAAGCTGGGACGCCGGCCACGTCAACAAGGGCTACCACTGGGTGGCTCTTGATAATCTTTGTGAGCTCTTCAACTTCCTTCTTCTTCCACTCGGCTACGTGGGCCATCTCCCTCACCTCTCAACCTTCACGGCCGGGCCCATCGTCGTCTTGATGTACACTGACTTCACCTGGTTCTCACCGCGCTCAAGCTTGTTTATGATAGCGTTGAGTACTGCCTCGGCGTTTTCGGCGAGCTTCTCGTCGTCCATATCTTCAGTGCCTATTCTCGCGTGAACCACCGGGTTGTTCTTGAGCTGTATCCTGACGGTTTTCTTGAGCTTGTTAACTATGGGTTCAAGGTTCGTCATCGTCGGCGGGACAACCACTGGCATCTTGTTCCTGGGACCGAGGTACCTACCGAGGTACCTACCAATCTTTGGCATCAATGGAGCTGCCGCTATGAAGAAGTCGTAACGCTTCGCCAGCTTTCTCGCCTGTCTTGGGTTCTTGGCGAGCTCCTCAAGTTCCTCTCCACTAATCACATCAAGCCCGAGCTTTTTAGCCGCCTCGGCAACGGCACCATCAGCGATGACCGCGATCTTTGGTTCCTTCCCACGACCGTGGGGCAGCACAACCTCAAGCTTGAACCTGTTCTCCGGCTTGCGGAGGTCTATATCCTTGAGGTTGACTGCTATCTCGACGGTCTGTGTGAAGTTGCGCGGCTTAGCCCGGGCCTTCGCCTCCTTCACCGCTTCCACGAGTTTCTGCCTGTCGAAGGCCATTTACAGCCCTCCTCTTATTTGTTGATTTAATCCAAAAGTCAAACACGGCGACCCTCAAAGTTGAGGGTTGGGGATAAGACCCCACCCCGCCGGCAAAGCCGGATTGAGGGCTATCGTTCTCACACCTGTGGGGAGATTTTTAAAGTTTTCCCTTACTCCTCGGCTTTTTCAAAAAGCTCGTCGTAGAGGCCCTCGTCGACCTCTCTCTGAACTTCCCTGGGGTCTTTGCCCTCTATCGTGACTCCCATGCTCAAAGCGGTTCCCATGACCTCTTTGGCTGCGGCTTTGAGCGTTGGTGAGAGCATCTGGTCGATCTTCATCTTCGCTATCTTGATGACCTGCTCCATGGTGAGGTTCCCCACGGGACTGTGCACTGGCTCGCTTGAACCTTTGGGAATGCCGAGTTCCTTCTTGATGAGCTGGCTCGTTGGCGGTATTCCCACCTCGATCCTGAAGGTCTTCTTCTTTGGATCCTCGACGATGACCTTGACGGGAACCTGCATTCCCTCGAACTCTTTGGTGGCTTTGTTTATTTCGTCAACGACCTGCTTGACGTTGAGTCCGAGCGGACCGATTGCCGGACCGAGTGGCGGTCCGGGTGTTGCTTTTCCACCCTCAACGAGAACTTCAACTACCTGCGGCATTCATCTCACCCCTTGAGTTTGTCTCAGCCGTCACTCCTTTTGGCGTTTGCTTATAAGTCTAACGTATTCGCCCCTCACCGTAACTGGTATTGGGACGACAGAACCTATGAGCTCGACGACTATCTCGTCCTTACCTTCATCAACCCTAACAACTTTGGCCTTTTCGCCCTTGAAGGGCCCGGCAATTAGCTCAACGATGTCGCCCGGTTCGAAGCCACTCACGGCAGGTTTCTCCTCTAGGAAGTGCTCTATTTCGCTGAAGGGTATCTCCCCGGGGAGGACGCGCTTCGCGTGCCTTATCCCCCTTATGGCCTCGTCAACGGCGCTCTTGTTCGGGGCCTCGACGAAGATGTACCCCCTGACTTTGCTCGGTGCGAGTATCGCGTATACGGGAAGGTTGTAGGTCTTGACCTTGCTGTATATCAGGTTTGCCGTCGTAATCTCCTGGCCTACGGTGACGTTGACTGTGAATATTTTGCCCTCTGCCATGGCCGATCCCCTCATGAGCCGGTGACCAGGTAGCCTATTATGCGGATTATCATCCCGATCGTTCCTATTAGAATCATCCCTATGCCCGTTATCTTAACGGCCATTTTAAACTCCTTCATCCCGGGCTTTCGGGTAACGAGGAGAACCCTCTTGGACTCTGCCATGAAGCTTCTGAGCTTCTCTACAGTACCGGCCATTTTTTACCCCCCTGCAGATTCAGAGCTCTTCGAGGTCGAGCTTTATGGTTTTCTTTTCCTCCTCACCAAAGTATGAGGTAGTTTCCTCCTCCTCAACAACTGCATAGGGCGAGCTGACGCCCGTGACGACGAGGAGAATCCTTATCATCTTGCCGAGTTCCTCATCAAGCTGGACGCCCCAGATGACCTGGGCCTCCGGATCGAGCTTGCTGGTGACCAGCTCTATTATCTGCTGGGCCTCCTCAAGCTTGACGTCGCTTCCGCTGATGCTTATGAGTGCTCCTTTTGCACCGCTGATGTCAACGTCGAGAAGGGGACTGTTCAGGGCCTGCTGAGCAGCTTCGAGGGCTCTCTTCTCGCTGTCGCTCTCGCCTATGCCGATCATCGCAACACCGCCGTCCTTCATAACCGCACGGACGTCGTTGAAGTCGAGGTTGACGAGACCGGGCTTGGTGATGAGCTCTGTTATGCCCTTGACTGCCTGAACGAGTATCTCGTCGGCGACCTTAAAGGCCATGTGTATCGGAAGGTTGGGAGCCACTTCCATCAGCTTGTCGTTTGGGATGACTATGACGGTGTCCGTGTTCTTCCTGAGTTTCTCAAGGCCGTACTCAGCGTTCTTGATGCGCCTTATCCCCTCGACCGTAAACGGAAGTGTCACGACTGCAACGGTAAGTGCTCCCATCTTCTTGGCTATCTCGGCCACAACGGGTGCGGCGCCAGTTCCGGTTCCACCGCCGAGACCGCAGGTTATGAAGACCATGTCGGCCCCTTCGAGGGCCTCCCTTATCTCTCTCTCGCTTTCCCTCGCCGCCTCTTCGCCCATCTTCGGGTTGTTTCCTGCTCCAAGTCCTCTGGTGAGTTCCTTGCCGATGAGTATCTTCTGGTGAGCCTTTATTTTGAGCAGGTCTTGGGCATCGGTGTTCACGGCTATTATCTTAGCCCCCTCTATTCCGACCTGCATCATCCTGTTAACGGTGTTACAGCCGGCACCGCCAACACCAACGACGTATATCTTGGCCTGTATTTGTTCGAGGAGCCTTCTGAGCTCCTCGTCGATATCCGACTGCGGGGCTACCTCCGGAACCTTGGAGGGGGTAGCGGAGGTCCTCTCTATGGCATCTTCAATCAGCTTCAGCATCTTTTTCACCCTCCGGGGAGTTTAACACCCTTTGTGGTTTGCTGGAAGTGGTATATAAACTTAGCTAACCCGAAACTGATTTAAAATGCCGGGCTCTCTCTTTAAAGCTTTCGCTTCAATCTCTGATGAACTCAAGGCCGAGTTCCTCGGCAAGTTTTCTCGCGAGCTGTCTCGTCTCCCCCCTGCTGCCCTTCCAGTCAACGTATATCACCTCAACCCTCCTAGAGCTCCTCTCAATGGCTTTCAGGAGCATTTCCCGTGAAACTGGATGGGCGTACTTTGGCGCGATGTGGCCGAAGGCGAAGTCGCCCTCCAGCGCCCTCTTGGTCTGCTTGGGTGCGTAATGTCCGCCACCTATCCCGACCGCGACCTTGAAGCTGGCCCTCTCGTAGTTTTTGAGAACATACATTATTGTCTCTGCTATTATCTCTCCCGCCCTGTCGTTTACCCATTCCTCCTCGCTTGAGCCTATCTCTATGAAAAAGCTTGGGACAGAAAGCTCGCTCGGGCCGTGGTGGGTTGCCTCATAGCAGACCGTCCAGCCGAGGTCGTTGAGCTCGTTCATCTTGAGCAGGGCCAGCTTCATCGCGTTTGGCTCTGCGATGGCTAAACTCCCATCCTTCCCTCCGTACATGGCTTTCCCCCAGTTCCCGGTAACGTGGGTTGTTAGGGCTGGAAGCTTTTGCTTGCTTGAGTGCCTTGAGGCGAAGGCTATTATCTCGGGCCTTACCTTGAGCTGTTTCTCTATTGACTTGTCAAGTCCGTCGTAGTATATCATCTCTCCGTTGGTCGTGAGGATTAGGGTGTCCGCCTTCCTGTAAACCGGGTTTCCATCAAAGGTTAACTCGGTCTCGGTAAAGCCGAAGTTCTCCACGAGCTTTTCCATGATGTTCATCGAGGCCTTGTCAACTTTGGTTGTCATTATCACCTTCATCAACAGCACCACATCCAGTTGGGGCTCGAATTATAAAGCATTCGGCTTCTCTATTGATTTTCAGATGGTTACAATTATGTAAAATAATCATCGAAATTGTCACAAACATGATCCGCTAATCCCAGAAAGTTTTTCAGGCTTGTAACAAAAACTATTTAAAAAAGAAAGTTCCCTAATATCCTGATATGGCCATATAGCCATTGTTGTCCATCAAGCGGAGGTGTTTGATATGAAGAAACTGAGTGCCATCGCCCTTGTGGCGGTGCTCTTCCTGTCGGTCTTCGTGGCCGGCTGTGTTGGAAGTCAGGGCGGGACTTCAACCGCCACTAAGAGCTCCAGTTCCGGTGTTAGCTATACCGGAACCATAACAATATACACCGGAGGTACCAGCGGAGTTTACTACCCGCTCGGTTCAAAGTACGCGGAACTCCTCAATAAGGCTGGAATTAAGGCCAAAGCTGTTACAAGCGGTGCCAGTGTCTCGAACGCCAAGGCAATCGGTGATGGGAACGCGCAGGCGGCTATAATGCAGAACGATGTTGCATACTACGCCTACAACGGTCTCTACATGTTCCAGGGTAGCCCGATAAAGAAGCTCCGCGGTGTCGCCGCTCTCTACCCCGAGACCGTTCAGTTCGTCGTTAGGGCTGACAGTGATATAAAGACCCTCCAGGACCTTGCTGGTAAGAAGGTTGCCATCGGTGCTCCTGGAAGTGGAACCGCCGTTGCAGCCGAGCAGATACTTAAGGCTGCCGGTGTATGGGACAAGATACAGAAGGTCAACCAGAAGTTCAGCCAGGCCGCTCAGGCTCTTAAGCTCGGCCAGATTGACGCTGCCGTTATAGTTTCAGGCGCCCCAACCCCCGCAATTACCCAGATAGCAGTTACAACCCCAGTTAGGGTTCTTCCGATTCCGGACGACATACTCAATAAGCTCAAGAACGAGGGATACATATTCTACGTCCGCCAGGTCCTCCCGAAGGACACCTACAAGGGAATGACCGAGGACACCCCCACTCTTGCCGTTAAGGCAATCCTCGTGGCGAGCGCTGACCTTCCGGAGGACGTGGTTTACGAGATGACCAAGGTTCTCTTCGACAACGTTGAGGCCCTCAGGGCCGTTCACCAGAAGGCCCGCTTCATAAGCCTCAAGACAGCCCTCGACGGTATGAGCATACCGCTTCACCCAGGGGCTTACAAGTACTACAAGGAGAAGGGTCTCAGCGTGCCCGACAAGATTAAACCACCCAGCGGGTGAAGGCCTTGAGAAAGGCCCTCTTTCTTTTCATTCTTCTGCTTCTAATGGGTTTTCCCCTTAAATCACTTGTAATAAGTCAGTCTGGCCATTCCCAGGTCTTCATATTGGGTGATAAATGGCTCAGAATCCAGTACAATCACAGCGTTGAGCACAGTGAGGTGATTGAAATAATAGAGGCTAACAGAAGGGGAATGTTCGTTCGAGAGATGCTCTGGGGAGATTTCGGAGCCGGTCTCCCCGAGGACATCCAGGGTCTGAAGGACGGGTATTATTACAAAAAAATAGACCAGCCCCTGGGTGACAGCCTCGATTACTGGTTTATACCCTTCAATCGGCCTGAGATTATAGTGGACAATGAGACCGTGATAGTGCCCAGAACTCCCGGTTTAGTTCACCTTAAAATTAAAACCTGTCCTGTAATCCTTGTACTGATTGGGAGGTGTTAGAATGGAAAACCCTACGGATGTTGAAAAACTGGAGGAAGTGATAAGCAGAACGAGGAAGTTGCCCCCCAGCCTTGAGAGGGTAGTAACGGTGGCGGCGGTTCTCATTGGAATATACGAAATCCTGTTCATCTTCAATTTCAACGGTGCCCTCTATGACATGCTCTCAAGACTCGGAATAAAGCTCCACTTCCTTCTTTACACACTTCAGAGTCAGCAGGGGGAGGCCTTTGTTCTGGCCATGATCCTCATAATAGCTTTTATGCTCTACCCCTTCAGGAAGACCGAGCGCTTTAAGAACGTTGGTCTGCTCGACTACACTTTCATCTTCCTCAGCCTGCTCACGATGTTCTATTTGTTCTTTAGGTATCCCAGCTACGCGGAGAATGCAACGGTCTATCCCAGGGACGTTTTCTTTGCAATTCTTGCAATAATAGTCGTTCTTGAGGGGACGAGGAGGGTTATTGGCTGGGTTCTGCCCGTTGTCGTTCTTGTCTTTTTGGGCTACGCTGTATGGAACACGGGCTTTAATTGGACGATGTTCTCTGAACATATGTATCTGGCGAGTGAGGGCATCTTCGCAACGCCCCTCTACGTCATGACGATATACGTCTTCGCTTTCATCTTCTTCGGGGCGTTCCTTCTTAAGATTGGTATAAGCGACTATATAACCGAGTTCATGATAACCCTTTTCGGCTCAAGGCCCGGGGGGCCGGCAAAGGCTGCTGTTATAGCCAGCGGTTTAATGGGGACCGTCAGCGGTTCGAGTGTGGCAAACGTCCTAACAACGGGAACGTTCACGATACCCCTCATGAAAAGGGCCGGTTATCCTCCGGAGATTGCCGGTGCCGTTGAACCGGTTGCCTCAACCGGAGGTCAGCTGATGCCCCCGATAATGGGTGCAGCCGCCTTCATAATGGCCGAGTTCTTGGGGATACCATATAATAAAATAATAATAGCGGCGGTAATACCCGCCTTGGTCTACTACTCCGGCGTCTATCTCTTTATAGACAGGGAAACCAAAAGACTTGGACTTAAAGGAATGCCAAGGGAGCACTTTAAACCGCTTGGCTACTTCATAAGGAAGAGCTACATTCTCCTTCCAATAGTCGTCATAACGGTTGCCCTCGTCTGGGGAATCCCAGCCCACATATCGGCAATATCCTCGCTTGGCGTGGCAATATGGGTTGCGTGGGTCTCAAAGGATGAGATAAGTGGTAATGAGGCACTCTACGTGGCAACGGTTCTCATAGGGACTACACTTATGTTCCTCGGCTACGGCTGGCAGGCCCTGGTTGGTCTGTCCCTCATACTCGTGGCGCTGGCCCTCGTCAGAAAGGGCGTTGCATTCAACGAGAAGCTCTACATAAGTCTGCTCTTCCTGCTCTTCATAGCTCTCAACCAAGCAATAGGGGTGAGCAAGGAGAACCTGCTCTTTATGACGGGAATATTCGGGATAGTGTTCTCTCTCGTAGTCGGGGCAATATCGAAGACCTCGGATGGCAAAATGATGTACTCCGCAACATACGAATCGATGATTGAGGCAGGAAAGACGAGTACCGCCGTCATGCTGGCAGCTGCGAGTGCGGGCTTGATTCAGGGTTCCCTGACGATAACAGGACTTGCGAATTCCCTGGGTTATCGCTTGGCTGACCTGACCGGAGGAAACCTCTGGTTACTCCTAGTGGTGACGATGGTATTTAGCCTCATCCTTGGGATGGGGGTTCCAACAACCGCAAACTATATCATAACCTCCCTTGTCATGGCCCCTGCAATTTATCAGGCGGTAAGCAACTTGGCTCCCTATGACCAGCCTGTTCCGGGCTTTGGGACCGTTATCGCTCTCTTGGCAGCCCACTTCTTCGTCTTCTACTTCGGAATACTGGCCGATATAACCCCACCAGTCGCACTCGCCAGCTACGCAGGTTCAGCCTTGGCCGGGGGTGACTTCTGGAAAACAGCCCTCAACGCCGTCCGCTATGCTGTGGCTGGTTACATAGGGCCTTATATTTACTTCACACATCCCGAGATGTTTCTGATAACAGTTAAGCACTGGAACCTCCACACTGCTGGCCTAGTGTTATACGACCTCGGCGCTACGATACTGGTTCTTTACATGCTTTCAGTGGGCTTTACCGGTTGGCTCAGGGGACACCTGAACAAGGTGTACAGAATAGCTCTCATAGTAACGGCATTTGCGGCCGCGACACTGAACGTGGTTATAGTCGGCCTTGGGCTGGTGCTTCTTTTGGCCGGCTATTTTGTTGGGGGACGGCGGGCAACACCCGCCTGACTACCCTTCCATCATGTTTTGCAAGGTTTCTATAAGTTCTTCGCTAGTTTGGTTTATCGTTTGAGTTGCGGTCTTCACGGTTCTCATGACTAGTCTTATGGCAATAAGAACCATCACGAGTGCGAGGGCTATCATAAAGAGGTATTCAACGGCGGCTTGGGCCCGCCTCATCTTCATCCCCGGTTATGAAATGAGTGTTTCGGGTTATAACCATTTGGTCAGTAGAGCATGACCTCAAAGCCGAGTTCGCTCAGCAGGTCGGCCAGCTCCTCGGGGTCGATGTAAGCAAGTAGGTGGTGGTTCCCCAGAGTTCCGTCTATGAAATCCGGGGCGTCTTCTATCCTAAGAACTACCTGCGTCCTGCACCTGTTCTCGGAGTGCTCGTTGTCTTGGACTTCAACTCCCCCAACAACCGCTCTTCTACCCCTTATTTTGAAGAGAGCTCCCTTACCCGTGGGGAGCTTGGCTTCAACGCCCACTCCGAGTCCGCTCTCGAAGTGGCTCCTCAGGCGGTATCTCCACAGAAGGGGAGCGGTGCAGTGGGCGAGGATTATGTAGTCCTCCCCAAAGTCGGCGATGTTTCCCATAAAGGCTGGCTTTCCGAAGAACTTCCTGATCACGACCATTCCCAGCAGGGAGTTGAGCTCCCCCTCACATGCCGCTGGAATCCCCTCGGCGTTGAACATCGCCAGCGCCAGGCAGGGGGTTGCTCCAAGCTTTCCTATCAGGTCAAAGCAACCTATTGTGAATCCCTCCAGCCGGTAGTCCTCCAGAATTCTCCTTATGGCCAGGTAAATTCTCCCCGCCTTGACGAGCGCCTCTCTCTCCGGCTCCACGATTTCCTCGGCATTCTCGACGACTCCTCTAACTGCTTCCCAGCCCTCCTCATCGCCAACGTTGTCATAGTATTCGTAGAACTTCTTGAGGCTTATGTGGGTGTAGGGCATCTCAAACCTCTCGTTCACAAGCCAGGGGGAGACCCTGCCTATCAGTCCTATCCTCGCCTTGAGGAACTTGTCGAGGGTCTCCTTCATGTCTTCATAGGCGAGGAGTGATGCCTTGAGCTCATCGTAATCCTTCACGAGGGTTGAGGGAACGAGCCTGTCCCTGAGGTACTCCCTTATCTCTATTCCAGCAGCTAGGGAGTTGTTGTAGGGGTCGCCGAAGACGACGGTGGGACGCCTGAAGACCGCGAACTCCTTCAAAACTCCCTCGGTTCCACCGGTGAGGGGATAAAGCACTATTGCATCGACCTCGTTGAAGTTCACCTCCTCCTTGGTTCTCTTGAAGTCTTCCCTGACCTTGAGGACGAAACCCCCAACGACGTCAAACTCCCTGGAGAGAACCTCTATGAACTCGGAGACCCTTCCGGCAAAGGCCCTCTCGTCAGCAAGCTCGCTTATCCCGAAGACAACTCCGACCTTCATCAGACCACCTAACGTTTTAAAGAGACCTGCCTAAATAAGGTTGTGGTGCCCATGAAGTTCGTCCTCGACACGAGCATCTTCGTCAACCCCGACATAAGGCGCGACTTCGGTGATAGCCCAACGGAGGCGATGAGGGTTTTTCTGGGCTACGCGGAGAAGCTCTTTGGAAAGGTGGAGTTTTACATGCCCCCCGGAATATACAGGGAGGTCATGCACTTCGTCGAGGACGAGGATTTGAGGCCGGCAATAGAGCTGTACATCATAAAGAAGCCACCCAACGTCCACGAGCTGAAAATTCCCGCCTTCGTTGTCTACGAGCTCATAGACGACATAAGGAGAAGGATTGATAAGGGTCTTCGCGTTGCCGAGAAGGCCGTCCGCGAGAGCGTCATCGAGACGGACAACGTTGACAAGATAATCCAGAAGCTCAGGAGAAACTACCGCAAGGCGTTGAGGGAGGGTATAGTGGACAGCAAAGAGGACTTCGAGCTCATCCTTCTGGCAATGGAACTCGACGCGACAATAGTCTCGGCGGATGTGGGAATACTCACGTGGGCTCAAAAGATGGGAATTAGGTGGATAGACGCCTCGACCTTCAGGGAAGTGCTTGAGGGACTCGTTGCAAAGCTTGGAGAGAAAAATTTATAAACGCTGGGGGCATCGTATCATCGGCGCCCCGGTGGCTCAGCCTGGTGGAGCGGCCGCTTGGTAAGCGGCAGGTCGCGGGTTCAAACCCCGCCCGGGGCTCCATTCTCACGGACTCCTTCGACTTGAATCTGTTTTGACGCGCTTGTTTCATCTGCCTTTCGGAAGTTCATTACCTTTGGTCTCTTATCACCTTTCTTTGCAAAAAAGTTTCACACTTCTGGGTCCGAAAAAAGGTGGAAAGGTTCGAAAGCCTTTTAAATAGTCCTCACAAGCTCCCTTCAGCTTAGGGGAGACAGTGGGGGCAGGATGAAGGAAAATGGCCTGGCACGTCTTCATTCCAGATTCACTCCTTGAGGAGACCGATGACCCCAAGATAAGAACCTACAAGGTTGGACAAATAGCTAGGGCCTGTGCAATCTTCGGCGTCGAGCACGTATGGATATACCGGGCCGGCGGTAGGGACGGCAGGTTCATAAAAACCGTGCTTGAATACATGGAAACACCCCAGTATCTCAGGAAGCGGCTGTTCCCTCTCCTGCCCGAGCTCAAATACATCGGCGTCGTCCCCCCGCTGAGGACACCACACCACAAGCTCAAGGGAAAGCCCAGGGTTGGGGAAATCCGCGAGGGCTTCGCTTTCAGAAAGGGGAAGAGAATCTACGCTGATATAGGGTTCGATGAGCTCGCTCTGGTGGAGGGGAACGTGAGGGGGCGCGCAACCTTCAAGATTATCTCGGTGAGGCCATTAAGGGTAATACCAGCGAAACCGGAAGAATACTGGGGATACAGGGTTCACCTGAGTGGGAAACCGCTGGCAAAAACACTTAAAAAGGCCGAGCTGGACTTGGTCATCGCGACCTCAAGGAAGGGTCGCGATGTGAGGCACGCTAAAATCCCGCCCCTTGAGGGTGAGGTCGGGTTCGTGTTCGGCTCGCCGAGGAGGGGCGTTATGGAGTTGCTGGAGGAGAAGTACGAGTTCGACCTCGTGCTGAACACGATCCCGAACCAGCGGACCAAAACCGTCCGCACCGAGGAGGCACTACTGGCAACTCTCGCGATATTTAATCTCATGAGGAGGGATTGAGATGGGAAAGGTTCACAGACCAAGGAGAGGTTCACTCGCCTACTCCCCGAGGAAGAGGGCTAGGAGCATAGTCCCGAGAATCAAGAAGTGGCCACAGGACAGTGAGGTCAGGATGCTGGGCTTTGCAGGCTACAAGGCCGGAATGACCCACATCCTCATGATAGACGACAGCCCCGGACTCACGAAGGGCAAGGAGATATTCGTGCCCGTTACGATAGTCGAGGTTCCGCCACTCTTCGTTTACGGGATAAGGGCCTACAAGCAGGGCTACCTTGGCCTCGAAACAGCGACCGAGGTCTGGTTCTACGACCTCAACAAGTACGTCAAGAGGCGCATAAAGACCCTGCCCAAGGAGTATGGCGAAGATGCATTCAACGCCAAGCTCGGTCAGCTTGAGGACCTCGTCAACGACGGCGAGATAGTGGACATAAGGCTCCTCGTCCACACCCAGCCCTGGCTCGTCAAGCTCAAGAAGAAGCCTGAGGTAATGGAGTACGCCATCGGTGGCGACGACGTTAAAGCGAAGTTTGCCTACGCCAAAGAGAAGATCGGCAAGGAGCTCCGCGCTAGCGAGGTTCTCCACGAGGGTGAGCTCCTCGATGTCATAGCCGTCACCAAGGGCAAGGGAACCCAGGGCCCGGTTAAGCGCTGGGGCGTCAAGGTTCAGTTCCACAAGGCCCAGCGTGCTGGAAAGGGCAGGCACATCGGCAACCTCGGTCCCTGGCATCCGGCCAGGGTTATGTGGACCGTTCCGCAGGCAGGTCAGATGGGCTTCCACCACAGGACCGAGTTCAACAAGAGGCTCATCGCCATCGGTGAGAACGGCAAGCTCAAGCTCGACGAGAAGCACGAGATAGAGATCACCCCGAAGGGTGGCTTCCCGCACTACGGCATCGTAAGGAGCGACTTCCTTATGATTGAGGGAAGCGTTCCCGGTTCCTTCAAGAGAATAATCAGGGTTAGGCCGGCCATAAGGCCACCCAAGAAGAGACCGCCCGTTGAGAGGCCACAGATAACCTACGTCAGTAGGGAGTCCAAGCAGTGAGGTGAGATGAATGAAGGTTAAGGTCTTTAATCTCGAAGGTGAGCCGGTGGAGGAGATAGAGCTCCCCAAGGTCTTCAGCACACCTTACAGGCCGGACCTCATAAGGAGGGCTGTAATCGCTTCATGGACGCACAGAATACAGCCTCAGGGAAGGAGCCCGTACGCCGGCAAGAGGCGCGTCACCGAGAACATCGGAAAGGGCCACGGCATGGCGAGGGTTGAGAGGATAAAGACCTCACCGAGGTTCGCAGCATTCGTTCCCTTCGCGAGGGGAGGCAGGAGAACCCACCCGCCGAAGGTCGAGAAGATAATCTGGGAGGACATCAACAAGAAGGAGCGCAGGTTGGCTATAATGAGCGCCATAGCTGCAACAGCTAATCCAGACCTCGTCAAGGCCAGGGGGCACGTTATAGACAACGTTCCGGCGTTTCCCCTCGTTGTAGTTGACGACCTTGAGAAGGTCTTCAAGACCGCCCAGACCAGGGAGATATTCAAGAAGCTCGGCGTCTGGGACGACATCGAGAGGGCAAAGAGGAACACCAAGATAAGGGCCGGAAAGGGTAAGATGCGCGGAAGGCGCTACAAGAAGGCCAAGGGTCCGCTCATAGTCGTTGCCAAGAACGAGGGAATCGTCCAGGGAGCGAGAAACCACCCGGGTGTCGATGTGGTTACCGTTGACAACCTCGGCGTTGAGCTCCTTGCCCCCGGAACGCACCCGGGAAGGCTGACCATATGGACAAAGGGAGCGATAGAGAGGCTTAGGGAGATTTACGGGTGATGGAAATGGATCCGTATAAGGTCATCATAAGGCCCCTCGTCACCGAGAAGGCCGTCTCCCTGATAGAGAGGGAGAACAAGCTCACCTTCATAGTTGACAGGAGGGCAACCAAGGCAGACATCAAGAGGGCCGTGGAAGAGATGTTCAACGTCAAGGTCGAGAAGGTGAACACGCTGATCACAATGAAGGGTGAGAAGAAGGCCTACGTCAAGCTCAAGCCCGAATACGACGCGAGTGAGATAGCGGCAAGGTTGGGATTGTTCTGAGGTGATGTGAGATGGGAAAGAGTCTCATCCAGCAGAGGAGGGGTAAGGGAAGCACGACCTTTAGGGCACCCTCCCACCGCTACAGGGGTGCCGTGAAGTACGTCCCACTTAACGTCACGAAGGAGAAAACCCTCCGCGGTGAGGTCGTCGAGATACTCCACGACCCGGGGAGGACTGCCCCGGTTGCAAGGGTAAAGTTCGAGGACGGCACAGAAAAGCTCATCCTAGCCCCAGAAGGGGTTCTCGTTGGCCAGGAGGTCTACATAGGGCCTGAGGCTCCTATAGCCATAGGCAACACCCTTCCGCTGGCGAAGATACCGGAGGGAACCTACGTCTACAACATCGAGGGCATTCCTGGAGACGGCGGAAAGTACGTTAGGGCTGGAGGAACCTACGCCCTCGTCGTCAGCAGGGAGAGGGGAAAGGTCATCGTCCAGCTCCCGAGCGGTGAGCTGAAGCAGTTCAAACCCGAGTGCAGGGCAACGATAGGTGTTGTCGCTGGCGGTGGAAGGCTTGAGAAGCCGATCGTCAAGGCCGGTAAGGCCTACTACATAGCCAAGGCCAGAAACAGGTTCTGGCCGAAGCCGAGGGGCGTCAAGATGAACGCCGTCAACCACCCGCACGGTGGTAAGGAGCACCACATTGGAAGGCCTTCAACAGTCTCTAGAAGAGCCCCACCCGGAAGGAAGGTCGGTCACATAGCCGCGAGAAGAACCGGTAGGAGGAAGTGAAGATGGCGAGAAAGAAGGAGTTCAGGTATAGAGGTTACACCCTCGATGAGCTTCTCAACATGTCACTGGAGGAGTTCGCCAAGCTCCTCCCGAGCAGGCAGAGGAGGAGCCTAAAGAGGGGCCTTTCCCCGGAGCAGAAGAAGCTCCTCAGGAAGATAAGGCTCGCCAAGAAGGGCAAGTACAAGAAGCCCATAAGAACCCACAGCAGGGACATGGTTATCTTGCCAGAGATGGTTGGCATGACAATCCACGTCCACAACGGCAAGGAGTTCGTCCCGGTGGAAATAAAGCCTGAAATGATAGGTCACTATCTCGGAGAGTTCGCCATGACGAGGAAGGTCGTTCAGCACGGTTCACCGGGTGTTGGAGCAACCAGGTCGTCGATGTTCGTGGCAATCAAGTGAGGTGGTTTAGATGAGCAGGGGCAGGTTTTCCTACTCATTCCAAAATTTTGACCCCGACAGGATGGCGAGGGCGAGCGGAAGGGACTTAAGGATTTCGCCAAAGCACAGCGTTGAACTGCTCAGGGAAATCAGGGGAATGATGCTCAACGACGCCCTCAAGTACCTCGATGACGTCATAGCAAAGAAGAGGCCCGTTCCAATGAGGCGCTTCAACGACAGCCAGGGACACAAGCCGGGCAAGGGCTTCGGTCCCGGAAGGTATCCGGTCAAGGTGGCAAAAGCCGTCAAGAAAATACTCCTCAACGCCAAGAACAACGCGGAGCAGAAGGGCCTTGACGTTGACAGGCTCAAGATAATCCATGCCGCTGCCCACAGGGGCCCTGTCCTCAGGGGATACATCCCAAGGGCATTCGGTAGGGCAACCCCCTTCAACGAAGAAACAACCCACATAGAGATAGTCGTCGAGGAGATTAGGAGGTGAGACTTTGGCGATCGAGAGATACTTCATCAGGGAAGGCGTTAAGGAGATGCTCATCGACGAGTACCTTGAGAAGGAACTCAGAAGAGCCGGCTACGGTGGGCTCGACATAAAGAAGACCCCCCTCGGAACAAAGGTGATAATCTTCGCTGCAAGCCCCGGCTACGTCATTGGAAGGGGCGGAAGGAGGATAAGAGAACTTACCAGGACCCTTGAGAGGAAGTTCGGACTTGAGAACCCCCAGATCGAAGTCGAGGAGATCAAGAACCCCTACCTCAACGCCAAGGTTCAGGCGGTTCGCTTGGCTCAGGCCCTTGAGAGGGGTATACACTTCAGGAGAGCTGCCTATTCAGCGATCAGAGCCATCATGAGGAACGGTGCTCGCGGTGTCGAGATTCGCCTGAGCGGGAAGCTCACCGGCGAGAGGGCCAAGAGCGTCCGCTTCTACCAGGGTTACCTCGCCAAGGTCGGAAACCCGGCCGAAACCCTCGTCAGCAAGGGCTATGCTCAAGCTCTGCTCAAGCTCGGTGTCATAGGTGTCAAGGTCGCCATAATGCCGCCCGAGGCCAAGCTTCCGGATGAGATTGAGGTCAAGGAGATAGTCGAGGAAGAGGTGAGCGGAAATGAAGCCCAGTGAGATTAGGGACATGACCATCGAGGAGATCGACAAGAAGATAAGGGAGCTCCGCCTTGAGCTTGCCAAGGAGCGTGGTGTGCTCACCATGGGGGCCTCCATGGAGAATCCCATGGTCATCCGCAATCTTAGGCGCGACATAGCGCGCCTGCTTACCATAAGGAATGAAAAGCTTAGGGAGAAAAAAGGGTGAGGTTAGGTGCCGAGGATTGTGAACCCTCTGGATGAGATGCTCTTTAAGGAAGTGCTGAAGGAACAGCAGAGGATTAGGGTCTACATTGAGAGGGCCCGTTACGGAAAGCTTAAGACCATAATCGAGGGCATAGACGAGAAAGAGTTCGACCTTGAGGACATAGCAAAGAAACTGAAGGCGAAGCTGGCATGCGGCGGAACGGTAAAGAAAGGACGGATAGAGCTCCAGGGAGACCACAGAGACCGTATCAAGAAGTTGCTGGCAGACCTTGGATTTTCAGAGGAGCTCATAGAGGTCGAGTGACGGCAAAAAACATAATCTGGCACGAGCTCATTGGACTGAAAGCAAAGATTATAAGGGCATCTCATCCAGAGCTGGTCGGCATCGAGGGCTACGTCCTCGACGAGACTAGGAACACCCTCGTGATAGGTGGGGAGAGGGTGTGGATTGTCCCGAAGGATGTGGTCGAGATAGAGTTTGACCTCGGCGATGAGAAGATTAGGATTAACGGTCGCGAACTAATCGGCAGGCCCGAGATGAGATTGAAAAAGAGGTGGCGGAAATGAGAGAGATAGGATTGAAGGTTCAGCCTCCCTCTGAGGTTTGTAACGACCCCAGGTGCCCCTGGCACGGGAACCTCAAGATACACGGCAGGTACTTTGAGGGTGTAGTCGTCAGCGACAAGGGCAAGAAGACCGTAGTCGTTGAGAGACAGTACTACCACTACCTCAAAAAGTACGAGCGTTATGAGCTCAGGAGGAGCAAGATACACGCCCACAACCCCGAGTGCATCAACGCCAAGGTTGGCGACCGCGTTCTCATAGCGGAGACCAGACCGATAAGCAAGACCAAGAGCTGGGTTGTCGTCGCGGTAACCAAGAGAGCCGAGCACAGGGAGGGAGTGTGAAATGGCCAAGAAGGGTGCCGGTGCAACCAGGGGAATTAGCCCCGTCAGGCCCACCCGTGCTTTGCCCGTTGGGGCCTACCTCAAGGTTGCCGACAACAGCGGAGCCAAGGTAATCCAGATTATAGGTGTCGTCGGCTACAAGGGGACGAGGAGGAGGCTCGCAAGCGCGGGCGTTGGCGACATGGTCATAGCTACCGTCAAGAAGGGAAGGCCCGACATCAGGCATCAGGTAGTTAGGGCCGTCATCGTCAGGCAGAGGAAAGAATACAGGAGGCTCGACGGCATGCGCGTCAAGTTTGAGGACAACGCGGCAGCTATAGTTACCCCCGAGGGTGTTCCGAGGGGAACCGAGATCAGGGGTGCCATTGCTAGAGAAGCAGCTGAAAGGTGGGTCAGGCTCGGAAGCATAGCGAGCATAGTGTTGTGAGGTGAGAGAGATGGAGTTGAACACGAGACAGCCGAGAAAGCAGAGGAGGTTCCTCTACAACGCTCCCCTTCACCTGAGGGGCAAGATAATGAGCGCAACCCTCAGCAAGGACCTGAGGGAGAAGTACGGAGTTAGGAACCTCCCAATCAGGGTTGGGGACAAGGTCAGGATCATGCGCGGTGACTTCAGGGGGAAGGAAGGAAAGGTCGCTGAGGTCGACCTCAAGAGGTACAGGATATACGTTGAGGGCGTCACCCAGAAGAAGACCGACGGAACCGAGGTGTTCTACCCGGTTCACCCGTCGAACGTCATGATTGTGGAGCTCAACCTTGAGGATGAGAGAAGGGAGAAGATAATTAAGAGGAGGGCTGAGTGATGGCGAGAAAGGGCCCAAAGAGGCATCTTAAGAGGCTTGCCGCTCCCACGGCTTGGTACATCCCTAGGAAGGCCCACAAGTGGGCCGTCCGCCCGAGCCCGGGACCGCACAACATGAAGACATCAATTCCTCTGCTCTACATCGTCAGGGACTACCTCGGCTACGCAAAGACCGCCCGTGAGGCCAGGAAGATACTCAATGAGGGCAAGGTTCTCGTTGACGGTCGCGTTAGGAAGGACTACCGCTTCCCGGTTGGCATAATGGACGTCATCTCGATACCAGAGACCGGCGAGCACTACAGGGTTCTCCCGAACAGGATAGGAAAGCTCATACTCCACCCGATAAGCGAGGAAGAGGCCAAGATTAAGCCCTTCAGAATAAACAACAAGCGCATGGTCAAGGGGGCAAAGGTTCAGCTCAACCTCCACGACGGAAGCAACCACCTCGTGAGCCTTGTTGAGAAGGACGCCTACAGAACATCCTACACCGTCATAATGCAGGTTCCCGAAAGGCAGATCATCAAGGTGCTTCCCTTTGAGGTCGGCGCCTACGTCTTCGTTACCCAGGGTAAGAACGTTGCAAGGAAGGGCAGGATTGTCGAGGTCAGGCAGTTCCCGATGGGCTGGCCGGACGTCGTCACCATCAAGGACGAGAACGGTGAGCTCTTCGATACCCTGAAGGAGTACGCCTTCGTCGTTGGAAAGGAGAAGCCCGAGATTTCCCTGCCGTGAGGTGAGATGAGATGCAGATAAACAGAGAGGCTATCCTAGCGGACTGGGAAGCTCACCCGATGAGGAAGCCGAGGATAGCGAAGGTCACCATAAACATAGGAGTTGGCGAGAGCGGTGAGAGGCTTACCAAAGCCGAGAAGATGCTCGAAGGACTCGTTGGCCAGAAGCCGATAAGGAGGCGCGCAAAGCAGACCAACAGGGACTTTGGCATAAGGCGCGGCGAGCCGATAGCGGTGAAGGTCACCCTCCGCGGTGAGAAGGCCTACAAAATGCTCGACAGGCTTTTGGAAGCAGTTGACAGGAAGCTCAGCGTCGGCAACTTCGACGAGCACGGAAACTTCTGCTTTGGAATCCAGGAGCACATAAACATCCCGGGCGTTGAGTACGACCCGGAGATAGGAATCTTCGGTATGGACGTCTGCGTGACCCTTGAGAGACCGGGCTTCAGGATAGCGAAGAGGAAGAGGCAGAGGAGGAAGATACCGAACAGGCACAAGCTGACGAAGGAGGAAGGTATCGTATTCGCGATTGAGGAGCTCAACGCCAAGGTGGAGGGATTGTGAGATGGCGAAGGCTGACTACAACAAGAGGAAGCCGAGAAAGTTTGGTAAGGGCGCGAGAAGGTGCATGCGTTGCGGTCAGTACGGCCCTGTCATCAGGATACACGGCCTTATGCTCTGCAGGCATTGCTTCCGTGAGGTCGCCCCAAAACTCGGCTTCAAGAAGTATGAGTGAGGTGAGTGAAGATGACTTTGCTTGATCCGCTGGCGAACGCGCTCTCACACATAACCAACAGCGAGAGGGTTGGCAAGAAGGAAGTCTACATAAAGCCCGCCTCAAAGCTCATCGGCGAAGTGCTGAGAGTCATGCAGGAGAACGGCTACATAGGCGAGTTCGAGTTCATCGACGACGGAAGGGCCGGCATCTACAGGGTTCAGCTCATAGGCAAGATAAACAAGGCCGGTGCAATAAAACCCCGCTTCCCCGTCAAGGCGAGGGACTACGAGAGCTGGGAAAAGAGGTTCCTTCCAGCGTTTGAGTTCGGTATCCTAATAGTCTCGACCTCCCAGGGAGTTATGACCCACAAGGAGGCCCGTGAGAAGGGCATTGGCGGAAGGCTGATAGCCTACGTCTACTGAGGTGAGAGCGATGCCGATAGACGCGTGGATTCGTGAGGAAGTTGAGATACCAGAGGGAGTCGAGGTCACCGTTGAAGGTAATACGGTCAAGGTCAAGGGGCCGAAGGGAGAGCTTGAGAGGGAGTTCAGCTATCCGGGCGTTCAGATATTCACCGAAGACGGTAAGGTTGTAGTTTACAAGGAGTTCCCGAGGAGAAAGGATGTCGCCATAGTCAGGACCTTCAAGGCCCACATAGCCAACATGATCAAGGGCGTTACCGAGGGCTTCACATACAAGCTCAAGGTCGTTTACAGCCACTTCCCGATGACCGTCAAGGTTCAGGGAGACGAGGTGGTCATAGAGAACTTCCTCGGCGAGAAGAACCCGAGGAGGGCCAAGATACTCCCGGGAGTCACAGTCAAAGTTCGCGGTCAGGAGATAACGGTCGAGGGCATAGACAAGGAGGCTGTAGGTCAGACCGCTGCGAACATCGAGCAGGCGACGAGGATAACCAAGTGGGACAGGCGCGTCTTCCAGGATGGGATTTACATAGTTGAGAAGGCAGGCAAGCCGATTAAGTTCTGAAGTGAGGTGTGAGGGATGAACGAGAAGGCGAGACTCCTGAGGATAAGGGCCAAGCTCAAGAGGAAGAAGCCGAGGTTCCTCCGCCAGGAGTGGTGGAGGTTCCCCAAGTTCAAGAACGACCCCAAGTGGAGAAGGCCAAAGGGAATTGACAGCAAGATGAGGCTCAAGAAGAAGGGCAAGCCCCGCTCACCCAGCATAGGCTGGAGCTCTCCCAGGGCAGTCAGGGGACTTCACCCGAGCGGTTACGAGGAAGTCCTCGTTCACAACGTGAAGGAGCTCGAAGCCATAGACCCCACAAGGCAGGCAGCGAGGATAGCGAGAACCGTTGGTGCAAAGAAGAGGGAGCTTATCGTTGCAAGGGCTAAGGAGCTCGGGATTAAAGTTCTCAACGCGAGGTGAGGCTCATGCTCAAGATGCAGAGAAGGATTGCCGCCGAGCTGTTGAAGTGCGGTGAGAACAGGATATGGATAGACCCCGAGAGAATTGACGATGTTGCCTCGGCAATAACCCGTGAGGACGTGAAAAGGCTCATCCACGAGGGCGTCATCAAGAAGAAGCCGATAAAGGGCCAGAGCAGGGCCCGTGCCAGGGCCTTCCACGAGGCTAGGAAGAAGGGCCGTCACCGCGGTCCTGGAAGCAGGAAGGGTAAGAAAACCGCTAGGATGGGCAAGAAGGAGCGCTGGATGATGACCATAAGGGCTCTGAGGAAAGAACTTAGAAAGCTCAAGGCCGAAGGGAAGCTCGATGCCCACACCTACAGGAGGCTCTACATCCGTGCCAAGGGCGGTCAGTTCAAGAACAAGAGGCAGCTCTACCTGTTCATGCAGGAGCACGGTATCTTAAAGGAGTGAGGTGAGATAGATGGCGAGAGGACCTAGGTATAGGGTTCCGTTCAGGAGGAGGAGAGAGGGCAAGACCAACTACCACAAGAGGCTCAGGCTCCTCAAGAGCAAGAAGCCGAGGCTCGTTGTTAGGAAGAGCCTCAACCACCACATCGCCCAGATAATCGTTTACGACCCCAAGGGTGACAGGACACTCGTTTCCGCCCATACGAGGGAGCTCATCAGGGACTTCGGCTGGAAGGGACACACCGGGAACACCCCGAGTGCCTACCTTCTCGGACTGCTCATCGGTTACAAGGCAAGGCAGGCCGGCATCGAGGAGGCCATCCTTGACATAGGCCTCCACCCGCCGACGAGGGGTTCGAGCATCTTCGCAGTCCTCAAGGGAGCGGTTGATGCCGGCTTAAACGTCCCGCACAGTGAGGAGATATTCCCGGAGGACTACAGGATAAGGGGCGAGCACATAGCGAACTACGCCAGGGCCCTCAAGGAGGAGGACGAGAGCTTGTACCGGAAGCAGTTCGGTGGATACCTTGTTAAGGGCCTTGAGCCTGAAAAACTCCCCGAGCACTTTGAAGAGGTCAAGGGCAAGATAATCGAGAAGTTTGAGGGGGCGAGAGAATGAGCGACCCGAGAGAGATAGCCCAGAGGGTTCTTGAGGAGTGGGAGCCGAGGACGAAGCTCGGCAGGCTCGTTAAGGAGGGCCAGATAACGGACATTCACGAGATATTCAGGAAGGGTTACCAGATAAAGGAGCCCGAGATAGTTGACGTCCTCCTTCCCGAGGTCAACCTCCGGGAGAACCAAGAGGTACTCGACATAGCCCTCACCGTGAGAATGACCGACAGCGGTAGAAGGATTCGCTTCCGCGTTCTCGCGGCAGTTGGCAACAGGGACGGCTACGTGGGCCTCGGAATCGGCCACGGAAGGGAAGTCGGCATAGCCATCAGGAAGGCCATCAACTACGCCAAGATGAACATCATCGAGATCAAGCGCGGATGTGGCTCATGGGAATGCCGCTGTAGAAGACCGCACTCGATACCCTTCGCCGTCGAGGGCAAGGAGGGAAGCGTTAGGGTCAAGCTCATGCCCGGTCCGCGCGGTCTCGGCCTCGTCATAGGTGACGTCGGCAAGAAGATACTCAGCCTCGCTGGAGTGCAGGACGTCTGGTCTCAGACACTTGGTGAGACTAGAACGACAGTAAACTTCGCAAAGGCCGTCTTCAACGCCCTCTACAACACCAACCGCGTTGCCATCCAACCCGGCATGGAGGAGAAGTACGGTATCGTCGTTGGCAGGGCGATGCCCCAGAGCTTTGAGCTGTGAGGTGAGAGAAGATGGCCAAGTTAGCGCTCATAAGGCTGAGGAGCGGTATCAGGGCGAGGGGCGAAGTGAGGGATACTCTAGCTATGCTCCGCCTCCACAGGATAAACCACCTCGTAATCGTTGACGACAACCCGAGCTACCGCGGAATGATACAGAAGGTCAAGGACTACATAACCTGGGGCGAGATAGACAAGGAAACCCTGGCAAAGCTCCTCAGGAAGCGCGGAAGGCTCATTGGAAACAGACCCGTTACCGAGGAGTACGTCAGGGAGAAGCTCGGAATAGGCATCGATGAGTTCGCCGAGAAAGTCGTTAACGGCGAGATGAGGCTCAAAGATTTGCCAAATCTCAAGCCGGTCTTCAGGCTCCACCCGCCGAGGGGTGGCCTCAAGGGGAGCAAGAAGCGCTCCTTCAAGGAGGGTGGCGCTTTAGGCTACCGCGGTGAGAAGATAAACGAACTCATTGAGAGAATGCTCTGAGGTGGCGAGAGATGATAAGGAGGAGGAAGAAGGTTAGGAAGCTCCGCGGAAGTCACACTCACGGATGGGGCTGCAAGAAGAAGCACCGCGGCGGCGGAAGCAAGGGCGGTAAGGGAATGGCAGGAACGGGCAAGAGGAAGGACCAGAAGTTCACCTGGCTTATCAAGTACGCCCCCGACCACCTTGGCAAGAGGGGCTTCCACAGGCCCAAGGCTGTCCAGTACACCCCGACTGTTATAAACCTCAGCGAGATAGAGGAGAACTTCGAGCTCTTTAAGGACATGGGCGTCATCTACGAGGAGGAAGGAAAGCTCGTCTTCGACGCGACACAGCTCGGCATCGACAAGGTTCTTGGAACAGGGAAGCTCACCCGCGCTCTCGTCGTCAAGGCCTACTACGTCACCCCCAAGGCAGAGGAAAAGATCAAGGAAGCCGGTGGCGAGGTCATCCTCGCCTGACACCTTTAATTTAACTTTTGGCGGGTGTTAATCATGGGAAAGACTAGGGACATAATCTATGCTCTGGAAAGGTATTTCCCCGAGGTCGAGAGGCCCAAGAGGCACGTTCCCCTCAAGGAAAAGTTCATGTGGACGGGCATAGTGTTGCTCCTCTACTTCATCCTCGCGGAGATACCCGTTTACGGAATCCCCTCGAAGGTGCAGGATTACTTCGCAACGCTACGTTTCGTTCTCGCCGGTAGAAACGGTTCCCTTCTTACACTTGGTATAGGCCCTATCGTCACCGCGAGTATAATCATGCAGCTCCTCGTTGGTTCGGAGATAGTTAGGCTCGACCTTTCCAACCCTGAGGACAGGCGCTTTTACCAGGCCACCCAGAAGCTCTTCGCAGTCTTCATGAGCTTCTTCGAGGCCGCTATCTACGTTTTCGCCGGGGCATTCGGTAAGGTCAACGGTGGAATCGGGGCATTCCAGACCGTTACCAGCCCCACCGGTGTGGTCTACATAGGTCTCGGTCTTGCAACCCTCATAATACTCCAGCTTGGCTTTGCATCGACCCTCCTGATACTCCTTGACGAGCTCGTGAGCAAGTGGGGTATAGGGAGCGGTATAAGCCTCTTCATAGCGGCGGGCGTTTCCCAGACGGTCATATACAAGTCCCTAGCGCCTGTGCCAAGCAACCAGTACATTGACCCCCTCACGAACCAGCCGGCCATAGTCGGCGCCATACCTGCTTTCATCCAGCACCTGCTCAAGGGTGACATAATGGGTGCACTTTACCGTGGTCCAACGTTGCCGGACATAGTGAAGCTCACCGGCACGATAGTGGTGTTCCTCATAGTTGTCTACCTCGAAAGCATGCGCGTGGAGATACCCCTTAGCTACGGCCGTGTAACCGTCCGTGGCAGGTATCCAATAAGGTTCATGTACGTCAGCAACATTCCGATAATCCTCACCATGGCCTTATACGCCAACATACAGCTCTGGGCCAGGCTCCTCACCAACTACGGCATAACTTGGCTCGGTACCTTTGACAAGAACGGCTTCCCGGCTAGTGGATTCGTCACGTACCTATATCCGCCGAGGGACATCTTCCATGTTATCAACGAGCCCGTAAGGGCCACTGTGTATGCCCTCCAGACGATATTCTGGTCGCTGATCTTCGGTTTCCTCTGGGTTGAGCTGACGGGTCTCGATGCCAGAAGCATAGCCAGACAGCTCCAGCAGGCGGGCCTCCAGATACCCGGCTTTAGGAGGGATCCGAGGATCCTTGAGAGGGTTCTCCAGAGGTACATACCCTACGTTACCTTCTGGGGCTCCTTTACGCTGGCAGTGGTGGCAGTACTAGCCGACTTCCTCGGGGCGCTTGGTACTGGAACGGGAATACTGCTTACAGTCGGTATACTCTACAGGTTCTACGAGGAAATAGCGAGGGAGCAGGCGACCGAGATGTTCCCGGCCCTGAGAAAGTTCTTCACGAAGTGATTTCCTTTTTTGCAAAACCTTTTAAGTCCGCTTTTTTATTATCCTTGCAGAACCCCCCCCTGGGTGAGGCTCATGCCGTTCGTAGTGATGATCACCGGTATTCCTGGAGTCGGAAAGAGCACCATCACCAGAATTGCCCTTAAGAGGACGAGGGCCAAGTTCAGGCTCGTTAACTTCGGTGACCTCATGTTCGAGGAGGCGGTTAAGGCCGGCCTCGTCAAGCACAGAGACGAGATGAGGAAGCTCGAACCTAGAACCCAGAAGGAGTTACAGCTCAAAGCGGCCCAGAGGATTGTGGAGATAGCCCGCAAGGAGCCCGTGCTACTCGATACCCACGCCACAATAAAGACCCCCGTTGGGTATCTCCTCGGCTTTCCCAGGGAGGTCATCGAGGTTATAAACCCAAACTTCATAGTCATCATCGAGGCCACCCCAAGTGAGATCCTCGGAAGACGCCTCCGTGACCTCAAAAGGGACAGGGATGTCGAGACTGAGGAGCAGATTGAGAGGCATCAGGATCTCAACAGGGCCGCGGCGATAAGCTACGCCATGCACTCAAACGCCCTCGTGAAGATAATCGAGAACCACGAGGATAAGGGTCTTGAGGAGGCCGTTAATGAGCTTGTAAAAGTACTTGATCTGGCGGTGGGAGAGTATGAGTGAGGCGATATACCACTTCCTTGACGTCCTGTTCGGACCCTTTATCATGAAGTACCACCCGATATGGGTGATAACGGTAGCGGGAGCAATAATCGGCGGTTTCTACACGCTGATATACTACTTCTTCACCGACGTGGAAAAGCAGAAGAAGATACAGAAGCTCAGCAAGGAGCTCCAGAAGGAAATGCGTGAGGCTCAGAAGAGTGGGGACGAGAAGAAGCTCCGCAAGGTTCAGCAGAAGCAGATGGAACTTATGAAGATGCAGAGCGAGGTTATGAAGCAGACTATGATTCCAATGCTGATCACACTGCCCCTGTTCTGGGTGTTCTTCGGGTGGCTCAGGCGGTGGTACGTTGAAGTGGGCATAGCAAAGTTACCCTTCAACTTCTTCCTCTTCGACTGGTTCCACAAGATGTATCATTCCAACCTGCCACCTGATCAGCTCGGCTACCTTGGCTGGTACTTCCTCACGAGCTATGCGGTCGGTATGATACTGAGAAAGCTCCTCGACATGGGATAAATTTAAAAACGCTCCGCTAAAAGGGGTTGCGAGGTGAGAGCATGAAGCCGATGTACAGGTCAAGGTCATGGAGGAGGAAGTACGTCCGCACTCCGGGCGGAAGGACGGTCATACACTTTGAGAGGAGGAAGCCGAGGATAGCCCACTGCGCCCTCTGTGGCAGGCCCCTCAACGGTGTCCCGCGCGGAAGGCCGAGCGAACTCAGGAAGCTCCCCAAAACCAAGAAGAGGCCTGAGAGGCCCTACCCGAACCTCTGCCCGAGCTGTATGAGAAAGGTCATGAAGGCCCAGGTAAGGGCCGGCATAGCCCTCTGAAGGTGTCCCCATGCCGAAGGGCTGCCTCGTAATAACCGTCAGTGGCCTTGCCGGGTCCGGGACAACGACCCTCTGCCGGAACCTAGCTAGGCACTATGGCTTCAAGCACATCTACGCTGGTCTAATCTTCCGCCAGATGGCCAAGGAAATGGGTATGACCCTTGAGGAGTTCCAGAAATATGCGGAACTCCACCCGGAGATAGACAGAGAGGTTGACAGGAGGCAGGTCGAGGCAGCCAAGGAGTGTAACGTTGTTATTGAGGGCCGTCTCGCCGGTTGGATGGTCAAGAACGCCGATCTAAAAATCTGGCTCGACGCTCCAATAATGGAGCGCGCCAAGAGGGTCGCGAGGAGAGAGGGCATCTCCGTTGAGCGGGCCTTCATTGAGATAGCCGAGAGGGAGAAGGGGAACAGGAAAAGGTATTTAAACCTCTACGGCATCGACATCGAGGACAAGTCGATTTATGATTTGATCATAAACACCGCGAAATGGGGTCCCGATGGGGTCTTCGCGATTGTGAAGGCCGCCATCGACCACCTTTACCCCGACGGCGACGCGGGGTCGGGTAGATACCCGGGCAACGAAAAAAAGAAGGAGGTGGGATGAATGCCTGCTATAGACGTTGGAAGGATTGCCGTTGTTATTGCCGGAAGGAGGGCCGGTCAGAAGGTAGTCGTTGCCGACATAATAGACAGGAACTTCGTCCTCGTTACCGGTGCTGGCCTCAACAAGGTCAAGCGCAGGAGGATGAACATCAAGCACCTTGAGCCCCTTCCGGAGAAGATAAACATCCCAAGGGGCGCCTCAGACGATGAGATAAGGCAGGCCCTTGAGCAGGCTGGAATCAGCCTTGAGTGAGGCCTTTTGGCCTCTTCTATCCTATGTTTTGAAAGGACTTTTTCTCAGGTGGTTCCATGAAGATTGCTCTCGTTACGGGAGTCACCGGTGGCATTGGCAGGGAACTTGCTGTGGCTCTCCTCAGAGAGGGTTACTTTGTTGTTGGCGTTGCCAGAAATCTGGAAAAGCTTAAGGAAATGAAGAATAAGCTCGGCGAGAGGTTTGAGTTTTTGGTTGCCGACCTCCTCAGGCAAGGTTCTTCAGAGAAGGTTGCCGAGGGGTTGAGGGACCTTGGCATCGAGAGGCTCGACGTGCTCGTGAACAACGCTGGCTATGGGCTTAGAAAGCCTCTCATCAAGCACTCCCCGGAGGAACTTGAGGGTGTCTTCAAGCTCAATGCCCTATTTCCCGTTATTCTCACAAGGGAACTCCTTCCCTTTATGGGCCAAGGCTCCACTGTTGTTTTCGTTATAAGTGGTGTGGCCTTTGTCAACGCCCCTGAGCTACCCTCCTACTGCGCCTCCAAGGCTGCCCTCCACAGTATGGCCCTGAACCTCGCTGGAGAACTCGGGAAGCTGGGAATCAGCGTAATGCGCGTCTATCCAAAGCAGGTCAAAACCGATTTCTGGGATGGAAAAGTTCCCAGGGGCTCAATAGGGCCAGAAAAAGTTGCCAGGGCCATAGTCAAAGGTCTTGAGGCCGGAAAAAGCGAGGTCTTCGTACCGGGCTACCTAAAACTCCTGAAGTATCTCCCGGGCTGGCCTGCATTTACCTACAGGTTCAAGTATTAAGCTCAGGTTTATAAGCAGTGTCAGGAATTTAGAGCGATAACGCTCATCGGTGATGCTCATGGCGAGGGATGAAGTCAGGAGAATCCTACCAGCTGATATAAAGCGCGAGGTTCTGGTTAGGGATGAGAAGGCTGAGACGAACCCGAAGTGGGGCTTTCCGCCCGAGAAGAGGCCCATGGAAATGCACATCCAGTTCGGCATAATAAACCTCGACAAGCCTCCTGGCCCGACGAGCCATGAGGTGGTTGCATGGATTAAAAGACTCTTCAACCTCAGCAAAGCAGGTCACGGCGGAACCCTTGATCCGAAGGTGAGTGGAGTTCTCCCTGTTGCGCTTGAGAGGGCAACAAGAGTAGTTCAGGCGCTTTTGCCAGCGGGTAAGGAGTACGTCGCTTTAATGCACCTCCACGGTGACGTTCCCGAGGATAAAATCAGAGCAGTCATGAAGGAATTCGAGGGTGAGATAATCCAAAGGCCACCCCTTAGGAGCGCAGTCAAGAGAAGGTTGAGGACGAGGAAGGTCTACTACATCGAGGTGCTTGAGATTGAAGGAAGGGATGTGCTCTTTAGGGTTGGGGTTGAGGCAGGAACCTACATCCGCTCCCTTATCCATCACATAGGCCTGGCCCTCGGCGTCGGTGCCCACATGGCCGAGTTGCGCCGCACCAGAAGCGGCCCATTCAAGGAGGATGAAACCCTCGTCACGCTCCACGATTTGGTTGACTACTACCACTTCTGGAAGGAGGACGGCATCGAGGAGTACTTCAGGAAGGCGATACAGCCGATGGAGAAAGCGGTGGAGCACCTGCCCAAGGTGTGGATTAGGGACTCTGCGGTTTCCGCGGTAACTCATGGTGCAGACTTGGCGGTTCCCGGGATAGTGAAGCTGCACAAGGGCATAAAACCCGGCGATCTGGTTGCAGTAATGACCCTGAAGGATGAGCTGGTTGCCCTTGGAAAGGCCAAGATGACTAGTCAGGAGATGCTCACAAAGACTAGGGGAATAGCTGTGGACGTTGATAAGGTTTTCATGCCGAGGGACTGGTATCCAAAGCTCTGGTAGCGGCCCTTGCTGACGCAAGCGCCGGCGGAAGGTTGAGTGCTTTTTGATTTTGATTTTTAGCTTTTAGTGGGTTTGTTCTCAACTTTATTTTTTGGTGAATGTTCCACTTTTAAAACGGCGTCCGAAGGACGCCAATAATGAGCTGGAACCGCTTTAAAGTTTCCATTGACATTAAACCCCCGCTTAGAATTATTAAATCAGGTGCACAACTGATTTTCTGCTCCTTGAAACGAGAGGGTACTTTTTCGCCAGCCTTTCCCAAAGGCTATTGCAAAGTTTCATCAAAGTTTGTACGTGCTTTTCGTGTGCTTTATTCCCATGGGCTTTCACACTCGAACTAACTTTTTGGATGTGGTTTACTTTCCATAGCGCCCGAGGGGCGCGAAGGAGATAAACCCAGCAGATATCAGCTACTCTATCCAAGAAAGTCAACTACAAGCCTTCTCATTACAAAGCACGTACGAACTGTTCCAAGGTGATTAAATTGAGTCAGAGCCATTTGGTCAGGCTTTGTGCAAGCAAAGGTTGCTGAGGGGCTATGCCCCCACGCCCCGAGCTTTGGTTGCATAAAATAATCGTTTGTGTTCTTTTGTTCGTTCTTTTACTTGGGCTTTTTTCGACTTAATTGATTCGTTTTTGCATGGTTATAAATTGAAAATCCTACGAAAAAAAAACGTTAGTTAATTCAACTTTAAAAAGAAAAGTTTATATAGTTTCATGTGTTATTGAATATGGCCAACTGGTCAGGTGGTGGCCATGAATTGGAGAAAGACTGCTTTCGGAACGTTTCTCGTGGCCATGGTGCTGAGTCTTCAATTGATTGCGGCTCCCCAAGCAATGGCAATGAGCACTAACAACGCCAGTATAACATTCCGCAGGGCGGTTGTTGCCTGGTATGACGATAAGGGCAGGCTCCAGATGAACGTTACATGGGTGAATAAGGTCGTTAACTTCACTAACCTGACTAAGGGCTGTCCGCTCTACAAGTCCAACGTTACTCCCAAAGTTAACGTTTCAGTAGTCACGCTTTACAACATGAGTGAAAGGCATGAGCAGTTGCTGTTCTTCAGGCTGAACTTCTACAACAGCACGTTTAACTATACGATGTACGCGCTCGTTTATCGTGCCGAGAGGAGCCAGTACAACTTTACTCTCGTCACGAGGATATTTACTGACCCTAAGACTGGCGAGTACAGGGCTTATCTAACTGGGATGAACATTGCTCCAAAGGACGAAAATAGAGTAGTTCCTGTTGCTGACAGTATTATTGTCAGAAACAACTTGACTCTCTCGGAGTATTACTGGACTCTTAACAAGGTTCTTATGAAGCTTAGGAGGCATGATGAGACAGCTTGGATCTGGGGCAGAAGTGCTTACGAGCTGAGACACTTATCGCACTTAGTAAGACTCACACTTCCAGAATACAACCAACAGAAAGCAGTGGGAGTGGCAGTGATCATAGATGGATATGGGGCATGTGTTGTAGGTTGTATACTAGAAAAACTTGTCGGAGATAGCGACTTAGCTAAATTATGCTATTGGACCTGTTGGACTGCTTTTGTAATGCCCAATCCCTACAGTGTGGGATTATGCGTGGCATGTGTTGGTTTAGCATTTGCACTTCCTTGTCTCGTACAGTGCAAATTAGAGGGATAAAACCTTATACTTTTTATTTTGTACAAACTCTGTGCACAAACTCAGAGGTGATCCCAATGGATGATATCACGAGGGAGGAACTTCTAAGGGCTGTACCGTTGTTTATTTTAGTTTTTATGACATATGCGTTTGTGTGGAATGCAACTGGTCAGAAGATACCTGCTGTTTGGGCGCCGGTGATCTCATTGGTGGTTACAGCCATCATCACTCCCTTACGTATCTGGTACCGGCACAGGAGGGGGTGGTGATGTGAGACTTGCATTTGGCATTCTTGGCCTCGTCCTTTATGCACTCCTTGGGGTAGCGGGCTCTTACTTGAACAGTCCACTCTGGAGGACAGTTCTCTTTATCCTGAGTATTATCCCAGTCACGCTCATGACTTTCCTGTTCGTTGACAACCTTAATGAACTCAAGGATGCCAAAAAGTTCGCCTCGTTTGTAACTCTCCTAATTTTCCTTACCCTTATTGGCTCCCTTTACCACGGAACTGCTACTAAGGAGAACCTAACCGAACTGTTACTCTTCGGGTTTTTTGTCTGGATATTAATTCCACTAAGCAAAACTAGGCTTTAAAGTCAATGGAGGTAAAACTTATGTCGTGGATAGAGTTGATGCATACGCACGATAATTGCGGGAATCCTTATACTCTTTTCTACTTTTTGCGTTTAGATGCTCCTTGTGCGGATAGGAGCCTAAAAACCCAACTTGGTGGTTCTTCTGTGTACTTGGATGCAACTGTGTGAATATGGTTCACAGTGATTATACTCAACAGTTCTTATTAGCTTTAGGCGGCATTAACCAACGAATCCCTTTCCCCCATCTTTATAAACCCCATCTCTTACCCTCCACTATGACCCACTACTACTCAGAGGAGCCGAGCACACCGTTGAAGACCAAGACTATAGAGGTCTGCCTTAGGGGGCAGTGCTTCAAGTTCATAACTGCCAGTGGAGTCTTCTCCTTCGGGAAGCTCGACAGGGGGACCGAACTTCTCATAGAGAGCATGGTGCTCGATGATAACTGGCGCGTCCTCGATCTCGGCTGCGGCTACGGCGCCATCGGCATTGTCGCCTCCCGCTTCGTTGACCATGTTATTATGACCGACGTGAACAGGAGAGCGGTTAGCATAGCGAGGAAAAACTTAAAAATCAACGGCGTTAAAAACGCCGAAGTCAGATGGGGGAACCTCTACGAGCCCGTTAAAGGCGAGAAATTCGATTCAATCATAACTAACCCCCCGGTGCACGCGGGAAAGGATGTCCTGAGGGAAATAGTTATAAACGCTCCCCGGCATCTCAACGATGGTGGCTTGCTCCAGCTCGTCATCAAGACGAAGCAGGGGGCAAGGTTCATAAGGTCCCTGATGGAGGAGACCTTCAGCGAGGTGAGGGAGCTCGCCAAGGGAAGCGGGTACCGCGTATACGCCGGGATCGCCTAGCCTGGGATGGCGCGGGCCTTGAGAGCCCGTGGGCGTTAGCCCACCGGGGTTCAAATCCCCGTCCCGGCGCCAAAATCACTGTAATCGTTTGAAACCCAAAGTGGAGGTGTGGTGATAATGTCAGACAACTTCAGGCATATCGTTCGTGTTGCGGGTGTTGATCTCGACGGACACAAGCAACTGAGATGGGCCCTTACTGGAATAAAGGGCATTGGAATAAACTTCGCCACTATGGTGCTCAGAGTAGCGGGCATAGACCCCTACATGAAGGCAGGTTACCTGACGAACGAGCAGGTCAAGAAGCTTGAGGAGATTATAGCGAATCCGGTGAAGCACGGCATCCCCTCATGGGCCGTCAACAGGCCGAAGGACTACGAGACCGGCAAGGATATGCACCTTGTCACCGCCAAGCTCGTCATGGCTTGGCGCGAGGACATCAACAGGCTAAGGAGGATTAGGGCCTACCGCGGTATAAGGCACGAGCTTGGCCTGCCACTTCGCGGTCAGAGAACGAGGTCGAACTTCAGGCATGGCACTACCGTTGGTGTGAGCAGGAGGAAGAAGTGAGGTGGTGTAAATGGGAGACCCGAAGAGGCAGAGGAAGAAGTACGAGACTCCCTCTCACCCCTGGATTAAGGAGAGGCTCGACCGCGAGAGAGTCCTAATGAGGAAGTACGCCCTTAAGAACAAGAAGGAACTCTGGAGGCATGAGACTCAGCTCAAGGAGTTCAGGAGGAGGGCAAGAAGGCTCCTCGCAGCCCGTGGCAAGCAGGCGGAGATCGAGAGGGCACAGCTCCTCCAGAGGCTCAACAGGCTCGGCCTTCTCCCGGCCGATGCGGTTCTCGATGATGTCCTATCCCTGACCGTTGAGGACGTTCTCGACAGAAGGTTGCAGACCATCGTCTACAAGAAGGGCCTCGCCAGGACAATTAGGCAGGCCAGACAGCTCATAGTTCACGGCCACATAGAGGTCAACGGACAGGTCATCCGCTCACCCGGCTACCTCGTTCTCCGTGAGGAGGAAAACTCAATAACCTACGCCAAGGGCTCACCTTTCGCCAAGGAGAGCCATCCCGAGAGGATTGTTATTGAACAGGCTAAGCAAGGTGGTGAGGCATGAGCGAGGAGCAGACCCAGCAGGTTAGTCTGAAGAAGAAGGAGAAGTGGGGAGTGGCACACATCTACTCCTCCTATAACAACACGATAATACACATCACCGACATCACCGGAGCCGAGACTGTCAGCAGATGGAGCGGTGGTATGGTCGTCAAGGCCGACAGGGACGAGCCATCCCCATACGCGGCCATGATAGCTGCGAGAAGGGCGGCCGAAGAGGCAATGGAGAAGGGCTTCGTCGGCGTCCACATCAAGGTTCGCGCCCCTGGAGGGAGCAAGAGCAAGACCCCTGGTCCGGGTGCCCAAGCTGCTATCCGTGCTCTGGCAAGGGCCGGTCTCAGGATTGGTCGCGTTGAGGACGTCACCCCAATCCCGCACGACGGAACGAGGCCCAAGGGCGGAAGGCGCGGAAGGCGCGTCTGACCACAACTTCTTTTTTTGGTGATGCCCATGGTGGAGTTTGAGATTCTTGAAAAGAAGGAGGACTCGATAAAGTTCATCCTCAGGGGCGTTGAAGTACCATTTGCCAACGCCCTAAGGCGGACAATCCTGGCGGAAGTTCCCACCTTTGCTGTCGACGAAGTTGAGTTTTTCGAAAACGACTCCGCCCTCTTCGATGAGATAATCGCCCACAGGCTTGCAATGATACCCCTGACAACCCCCCACGAGAGGTTCTCACTTGACTCTCTGGAACTTGATGACTACACCGTTACGCTCTCCCTGGAAGCGGAGGGGCCGGGGATGGTTTACTCCGGCGACCTTAAGACGGACGACGAGGGCATAAAACCCGCTAACCCAAACATCCCGATAGTCAAACTTGCAGAGGGCCAGAGGCTGGTCTTCAACGCCTACGCGAAGCTCGGTCGCGGTAAGGACCACGCCAAGTGGCAACCCGGCTTCGTCTACTACAAATACCTCACGAAGATTCACGTGAGTAAAGAAGTCCCCGACTGGAAAGAGCTTGGAGAGCTCGCCAAGAGGCGCGGTCTGCCCGTTGAAGAAACTGAAAACGAGCTCATCGTAACAACGACCAAGGCTTTCTACCTCCCCCGGAAGTTCGAGGCCTACTGGGGTGACAAGATACGGGAGGAAGTCCTTCCCAATACGTTCGTCTTTACGGTGGAAACGAACGGAGAACTCCCCGTTGAGGAAATGGTGAGCATAGCGCTCAAGATACTCATGAGAAAGAGCGATAGATTTATAAACGAGCTCCATAAATTAGCCGACTGACGCGGGGGTTGCCGAGCCTGGTCAAAGGCGCGGGATTCAGGGTCCCGTCCCGTAGGGGTTCCGGGGTTCAAATCCCCGCCCCCGCACCATAACGCTCACCCCGTCCACCTGTCGGTTTCCCTGCGAGAGCGTTGGGGAGGTATGTTCATGGTTAAGAGAACCGGTCCAACCGACATCAACCTGAGGAGGCTCATTCGCTCCCTCAGAAAGAAGTCGAACGAGGAAGGAGTTAAGATATGGAAGGACCTAGCCTGGCGCCTTGAGAGGCCCAGAAGGCAGAGGGCAGAGGTAAACGTCAGCAAGATAAACCGCTACACCAAGGAAGGCGATACCGTCGTTGTCCCGGGAAGCGTTCTTGGAGCGGGAAAGCTTGAGCACAGGGTAATCGTTGCCGCATGGAAGTTCAGCGAGACTGCAAGGAGGAAGATAGTTGAGGCAGGCGGAGAGGCCATCACGATAGAGGAGCTTATGGAGAGAAACCCCAAGGGTAGTGGAGTAATCATAATGGAGTGATGGGCCATGAGGATTATTAACGCTGAAGGACTTATCCTTGGAAGGCTCGCCTCGAAGGTTGCCAAGATGCTCCTCGAAGGCGAGGAGGTTATCATAGTCAACGCCGAGAAGGCCATCATCACAGGAAACCGTGAGGACATCTTCGCCAAGTACAAGCAGAGAACCGAGCTCAGAACCAGAACCAACCCGAGAAGAGGCCCCTTCTACCCGAAGAGGAGCGATGAGATCGTCAGGAGAACCATCAGGGGAATGCTCCCGTGGAAGACCGACCGGGGAAGGAAGGCCTTCAAGAGGCTCAGGGTCTACGCTGGAATTCCGAAGGAGTTCGAGGGCAAGGAGCTTGAGACCATAAGCGAGGCCCACATGTCGAGGCTCGCAACCCCGAAGTACGTTACAGTTGGTGAGGTTGCCAGGTTCCTCGGTGGAAAGTTCTGAGGTGAGAGAAGATGAAGGTCATCCAGACTGCTGGAAAGAGGAAGACCGCCATAGCGAGGGCGACCATAAGGGAAGGGAAGGGTCGCGTTAGGATCAACCACAAGCCGGTCGAGATTATCGAGCCGGAGATAGCGCGATTCACCATTATGGAGCCCCTCATTCTGGCAGGGGAAGAGATTGTGAGCAAGGTTGACATTGACGTCAAGGTTGAGGGCGGGGGTTTCATGGGACAGGCCGAGGCAGCGCGCGTCGCCATAGCGAGGGCTTTGGTTGAGTGGACGAATGACATGAACCTCAAGGAAAAGTTTATGAAGTACGACAGAACCATGCTCGTTGGGGACAGCAGGAGAACCGAGCCCCACAAGCCCAACCGCTCAACCAAGGGTCCGAGGGCCAAGAGGCAGAAGTCCTACCGCTGATGCCCTTCCTTTAAAAATTTGAGGTGTTGAGAAATGATAGTTCCCGTCAGGTGCTTTACCTGCGGAAGGGTGCTGGCAGATAAGTATTATGAGTTCAAGAAGAGGGTTGAGGCCGGGGAAGACCCGGGCAAGGTGCTCGACGACCTCGGGGTTGAGAGGTACTGCTGCAGGAGAACCCTCCTCAGCCACGTCGAGCTCATCGACCAGGTAATGGTTTACAAGGTGTACTAAAACCACAATTCTTGGGGGGCCGTGGGGTAGCTTGGTCTATCCTCCCGGCTTGGGGTGCCGGAGACCCGGGTTCAAATCCCGGCGGCCCCACCAAAACTCTCTGAATGGGAAAAACGGCTCTTGGAGGCGGAAGGAAGGGGGGAATAGCCGTGTTTAAGTACACCCGCTTTGAAAAGGCCCGCATCATCGGAGCAAGGGCCCTGCAGATAGCTATGGGAGCTCCCGTGCTCATAGACGTCCCCGAGGGGGCAACGCCACTGGAGGCTGCCCTGCTTGAGTTTGAGAAGGGTATCATACCAATCACTGTGATAAGGCCGAGCTGATGAAAGATGACGGTCATAGAAAACGTAATAGGCAGGGTTGCAGTGCTCAGGGGAGGTAAATACTCCGTCGAGGTAGACGTTATAACCAGCTCTGGCTTTGGTCGCTTCGCCTCCCCGATAGACGAGAACCCCGACCTCTACATAGCCGAAGCCCACAGGGCGGTCAGCGAGGTAGATGAGATAATTGGGCCCGAGCTAATAGGCTTTGACGCAACGGAGCAGGAGCTTATAGACAGTTACCTGTGGGAGATAGACGGAACCGACGATTTCAGCCACATCGGGGCAAACACCGCTCTGGCAGTTTCTGTTGCCACGGCCAAGGCCGCCGCCAACGTTAAGGGGATGTCCCTCTACAGCTATCTCGGGGGAACCTTCACTACAGAGCTCCCTGTTCCCGTACTCAGGCTCTCGGGGGAGGAGCTCTTCGAGTACTACGTGATGGTCAGGGATTTGATGGAGATTACAGACGTCGTTGATGCCCGCAACAGCGTCCTCAAGAACCTTGAGGGTAGGGACATAGGTGATTACTCAAAGGCAACAGAGAAGGCGAGCGATGAACTGGGCCTTGACGTTGCTCTTGGCATCGTCCAGAGACGGCCCCTTGAGATCGAAGAAGTCCTATCTCTCGTTGAAGACAATAACGTCTCATACATAAAGCCGGTCGGGGGGGAGGAGCTCTTCCTTGAGCTTATAGCTGGCACGCACGGTGTTTTTATAGATGGGGAGAATCTCTTTCGTGAGAAGGGCATACTTGACAGGCGCTATTACAACGCGCTCTCAATCAAGCCCATAAACCTTGGCACTCTCACAGACCTCTATAATCTCGTGAACGATGCGAGGTCTGAGAGGATAACCCCAATCCTCGCGGAGGCTCGCTACGAGTCCTCCGACGAGGCACTGGCCCACTTAGCCGTGGGCCTGCGCTTCCCGGCGATGGTGCTCCAATCGGACTCCATCGCCAAGCTGAACGAGCTGATAAGGATAGCCGAAGATTTGGGTGAAAGGGGTAGAGTGATAACCTTTGAAGGATGAGGAGGTGATAAGAATGGAGGAATATCTCGTTCCGCTTGACCAGTACCTCGCTGCGGGCGTCCACATCGGAACCCAGCAGAAGACGCAGGACATGAAGAAGTTCATCTACAGGGTTAGGCAAGACGGTCTCTACGTCCTTGACGTCAGGAAGACGGACGAAAGACTTAGGGTCGCTGGTAAGTTCCTTGCAAGGTTTGACCCGGAGAGCATTCTCGCTGTGAGCGTTAGGCTCTACGGTCAGAAGCCCGTTAAGAAGTTCGGTGAGGTTACCGGTGCCAGGGCAATCCCCGGCCGTTTCCTCCCGGGAACGATGACGAACCCCCAGGTCAAGAACTTCTTTGAGCCCGACGTGCTCATCGTCACCGACCCAAGGGCCGACCACCAAGCTATGAAAGAGGCGGTTGAGATCGGCATCCCAATAGTTGCGCTTGTCGACACCGAGAACTTCCTCAGCTACGTTGATCTCGCTATTCCAACCAACAACAAGGGAAGAAAAGCTTTGGCTCTCATCTACTGGATCCTCGCGAGGGAGATACTCTATAACAGAAAGGAGATTGAGAGCAGGGAGGACTTTAAGATACCCGTTGAGGACTTCGAGATGAGGATTATACGAACCTGAGGGGAAGGTTTTTAATCCCTTCCCTTTAGTTTAGCTCGCGCGGGGGTGCCCGAGCCTGGCCAAAGGGGGCGGACTTAAGATCCGCTGCCGTAGGGCTGCGCGGGTTCGAATCCCGTCCCCCGCACCAAAGGTTTAAAAGATTCAACGTTCCGGTGTGTTCAGGTCATGAGGTGATAAAGATGGCGAGATTCCCTGAGGCTGAAGCCAGGATCTTTAGAAAGCTCGTCTGCATGCGCTGTGGTGCCACTAACCCGTGGGGAGCCAAGAAGTGCAGGAAGTGTGGTTACAAGGGCCTTCGCCCGAAGGCCAGAGAGCCGCGCGGTGGCGGGCGCTGATCACTCCCCCTTCAGTTTTTTTACGGTCTCCTCCAGAAAGGCGAGGCCCTCTTTTAGAAGTTCTTCCCCTTTGGGAGTGAGCCTGTAGTACTTCCTCGCAGGTTTTCCTGTTTCGCTCTCCTGCCACTCGGCAGTTACGTATCCTTCTTTCTCCAGCTTGTAGAGAACGACGTAAGAGCTTACCGTCGCGGGTTCAAATTCAAAGCTCTCTTTGATCTTGCTCTTAAGCTCGTAAGCGTACATGGGCCTCTCCTTCAGGAGCCTCAGGATGTATATCCAGAGAACCTCCTTCGTTATCTTGTTTTTCAACCTCTCTATGGGAGCCGTCATGTTCTCACCTGTTTTATATCCTGTAAATATTTTGGAAGCATGTAATTTTAAGCGTTTTGGCAAAAGGTTTTTTAGTTGGGAACCTTACAGGAAAATGGGTGGTTTGATGGACCTGAATCTCAATGGTATTGTTGGTGACGTTGGAGTCTGGGGTGTTGTGGGATTTATAACTGGCTACGCCCTCAAAAAACTCTTGAAACTTACAATGGCCCTCATAGGTGCCTATATCCTCAGCCTCTTCTACCTTCAGCAGAAGGGAGTAATCACAATAAACACTGACAAACTCTTTAATCTGGCGAATAACATAACCCAGCAGGTTATGGGTCTGGGTCAGAAGGTGCTGGGCATTCTTCCTGGGACAGGAAGCTTCGTTGCCGGTTTTTACATCGGCTTCAAAAAAGGTTGAGGAAATCAGACTTTACCCCTGTAAAGCACCTTTATGAGCTCCTCGGGAAGCCCTTCCCTCTTGATTTTCTCCTCGACCAGCTTCTTTTCGTCATCGTAGTCAACCTCAATGAACTTTGCGTGGAGTGTGTCAACGTCAACCAGAGCGAAGGTTGCTTTGTGGTTCTTCCCCGGCGGATAGCCTATGCTTCCGGGGCATATGACCCTTCCGTAGCGGGTCATTGCGTTAACGGGATACTTCGGTGATGCAACGAACAGTATCTCGTAGTCCTTGACCGGTCTCATTATGGCCTCGTAGTAGCTGGTCGGCTGGTCGGGGAGGACCTTACCCTCGAAGGGATTGAGCGGGCTTCCGTAGACGCCAAAGATGTCGTTCTTTCCAATCTTGTCAACTAGGTATATCGGCAGGTCCCTTATGAATTCCCTTCCCTCGTGTCCCAGCTTTTCCCAGGTGTATTTGAGAGCTTTTTTGACGTACTTTGGGTAGTCTGTCTCGTCTATGTACTCCGGTCCTTCTGCGTGGGGGTCACTCGCCGCTATAACCTGGTCGAACTCGCCACGGATGACCTTGACGGTGTTGTTCCTTATTAGGTCGTCAAGTGCGTCTATAACCTCCCTTGGATATGGGAACAGGCCGACGATGTTCCCGAGAACGTAGTATTTTTCAATCTCATATCCTTCCTCTTTCAGTGCCTCTATCTTCTCCAGGGCCTTTGCCAGGGCCGGGAAGTTCCCGTTGATGTTCGCCAGAACAGCCACGTAGACCATCCCTTACCACCTCCATATTTTTCTTACCCAAAGAAACTAAAAAGTGGGAGGTATTTAAGCCTTTCGCTTTCCGCGCTTTTTCCTTTCGCGGTTGAGTGCCATAAGATAGGCGAGGAGAGCGTCCTCTATCATCTTTCCTCACCTCCTCTGGTTTTGTTCAAGTTAATGAAGTGGGCATGATAATGCACTAACTGAGTACGGCTTTGGCGGGATGCTGGGTTTTAAACGCTAAGCAGAACCTCTCAAGTAGTTTCGCTTCTTATCTGAGCCGAAGAGCACATTTTGAGGAAAACACTGGTGAGGAAGCAATAGATTGAAACACGAGAGCACGCTCAAGAATGTGGCTCATCTTCCGCCAGCGTTTACACAAACAAGCCGATGGCGGACCGGCGGGGCTTCGAACCCCGGACCTGCGGCTTAGGAGGCCGCCGCCCTATCCTGGCTAGGCTACCGGTCCACTGCCCGCTATTCCCTCACAGGGAAGGGTATTTAAAGTTTGCGGTTTACTGAAAGCGGTGAGGTGAAAATGGTGGATGAACTCGACAGAAAAATAATCTCACTGCTCCAGAAGAACGCCCGTCTCTCGTACCGCGAGATTGCAAGGGAGCTCAATGTAGCCGTTGGAACCGTCTACAACAGGATAAAGCGCCTTGAGGAGGAGGGAGTCATTAAGGGATACTCTCCTATTCTCGACTACGAAAAGCTCGGCTTTGGCTTAACTGCGCTAATAGGGATAAAGGCCAAGGGAAGGAAGATAACGGAGATAGAAGGCAGGATAGCCGAGAAGAACAACGCCATGATGGTCTACGACATAACTGGGGAGTTCGACATTTTCGTCATAGCTAAGTTCAGAAACAGGGAGGAGATGAACCGCTTCGTTAAGTGGCTACTCTCTCTGGACGGAGTAGAAAAAACGAACACGAGCGTCGCTATGGAAGTTGTCAAGGAGGAGCCAAGGCTAAGGCTTGAGGACTAACACCTCATCCAGAAAGCGCTCCGCGAAGTCATCGAGGCTCTCAACGGGGAGCGTTTCATCCTTTCCGTTCACCTTTCCCCTGAAGATAAACCTCCGGGCGTTTATCTCCAGAATCCGCCTAAAGTCCGGGTTCTCCCTTACGACTCTCTCAAGGACTTCCGTGAACTCACTGCTGCTTACCTCTACAATAACCCCTTCGATGACAACCCTTTTGCCGCACTCCTCCTCACTGCACTCAAACCTGAAGGGAACACCGGGGGTGAACTCTAGTGGTATGCTCAGTCCCCCGGCGTTGTATATGAAGCCCTTCATGTCAATCCAACCTTATCAGGCTTTCAACTGGGAAGTCGTATTCGTCCTTCAGGTACTCAAGGATGTCTCCGACGCTGACAAGGAAGAACATGCCCACCGGCTTTGCCCCGGCCTGTCTCGTCAGTTCTACGAGGGCCTTCTGGGTTTCCCCGCTCCTTATGACGTCGTCAACTATCAGGACTTTTTCACCTTTCCGCAGGGCCCAGTATGGGAGGTATAGCGTCATGACGCTTCCCGAGGCGCTGGGAACATAGCTGGCCTCGTAGAACTTCTCGACTCCAACTTCCTTTTTCTTCTTGGCGTAGACGATGTCAACCCCTAGTTCCCTCGCTATGTGCGTCCCGAGAACGATGCCGTCGGTTTCGGCGGTGAGAACCTTGTCCACGTCCCTGTCGAGGTATCTCCCTGCAACCTCTTCCGCTATGAGGCTCATCAGAGCCGTATCGCTCAGCACGGGCATGTTGTCGAAGAAGCCCCTCTCGTCGAACTTTATCCTCTTCCTGACCTCTTCCTCGATGTTTATGTAGGGGAGCAGGAGGTTCAGGAGCTCCCTCGTCCTCTCAGCACTGGGGAGAACCTTTCCCCTGACGTATCTGTTCAAGACAGTTATCGGCAGTCCCGTTATCCTTGAGAGCTCCTCGTAGGTGTAGCTCTTTTTGAGTAATCGGAGAATCCTTATGAGACGGAGCTTCTCTTGGACGGACTTTAGCTGGCTCACGTTATCACCTCCGCGTGGCGATTGATTAACAAAAAAATGTATAAATACGTTTCGGTCGCTTCACTCGTTTAAAACTTTGGCCCGGTACTCTTTGATCACATCCCCGTACTCTTTCAGGAGAAACTCCCTCGTCACGGGCTCTCCATTGGGATGGTTTATTCCGGGACAGAATGAGTCCATTCTGACGTAGACTTCCATCTTCTTTCCGTTTCTCACGAAGATGAAGGGGTAAAGCCTGCAGGCCAGGGGACGGTGGGAGTATATCCTGCACCTCTTAGTATCGGGGTCAAGAAAGACGCAGGCGTCGTCAAAGGGTCTCTTCTTGAGGGCATAGCCGAGGAACTTGTCCCCCCTGTAGAAGAGCTTCTCGTAGTCCACAAACTCCCAGGCGTTGTAGCCCAGCTCTTCTATCCGGGCTATGTCCTCGTCGCGCAGGGGTATCTCAAGCACCTCACAGCACTTACCGCAGTTGTCGAGGCACTTGAACCTGAACTCCGGGTCGGCTCTGACCTCAAGGGTTTCGAGGTCTATAGTGGCCATCCAGCGCTTTTCCAACCCATCACCCCCGGTAGGTGCTTGCTATTAGCGTCTCCGTCATCTCAATGTCCTGTATGCGCCTGAGGACGTCATCGTGGAATCTGTCGAGCTCTCCTATGTCGGGAACCTCGACGCGAATCACTATGTCGTACTCCCCATACACCCTGTAGGCCTCCTTGACGCGGGGGTCTTCCCTGACCCGCTCGAAGACCTTCTCTTCGTTCCCGGGTTTAACAACTATAAGGACAAAGGCCTCCATCATACCCCAAACCCCCCGAAGTTGAAGTTCTTGGCCAGTCTGGCCAGTTTCCTCTTGTTCATGCCTTTAAACATCTTCTTCATCTGGTTGTACTGGTTCAAAAGCTCCCTTACTTCAGCCGTGCTCGTACCCGAACCCCGGGCTATGCGCTTTATCCTCGAATAGTTGATTATAGACGGGTTCTCAAGCTCCTCCTCGGTCATTGAATCCATTATCACCCTGTACCTCTTGAGCTTCTCCTCGCCGACCCTGACGGCATCCTCGGGCAGGGAGTAACCCAGGCCGGGTATCATTTGGAGTATCTGCTTCAACGGCCCCATCTTCTGCATTGCCTCCAGCTGGGCGTACATGTCCTTGAGGTTGAACTTACCCCGGAGGAACTTCTCCAGATCTTCCTCCCTGAACTCCTGCTGTTTCTGGAGCTCCTCTATCTTCTCAAGGAGTCCTTGAATGTCCCCGAGACCGAGAAGCCTTGAGACAAAGCGCTTCGGGTCAAATGGTTCAAGGTCATCTATTCTCTCGCCCGTTCCTATGAACTTTATAGGTGCCCCGGTAGCCGCGACAGCGGAGAGAGCACCCCCACCCTTCGCAGAACCGTCGAGTTTCGTGACTATTATCGAGCCTATTGGCGTTGCCTCTTTGAAGGCCATTGCTTGGTTGTAGGCCTGCTGGCCTATCGTGCCGTCTATGACGAGTATGACCTCATGGGGTTTTATGGCCTCACTTATCTGCCTCATCTCCTCTATGAGGCCCTTCTCCTCCTTGTGCCTTCCGGCGGAGTCAACGATGATGACGTCAACTCCCTTCTTCCTGAAGTACTCCACGCCCTCCCTGGCAAGCTTGACTGCATCCTTCTCCTGCGGGTCACCGAAGACCTCTATTCCATAGGGGTCGAGGAGCTGTTTCAACTGCTGGTAGGCACCCGGGCGCCACGTGTCGGAGCAGACAACGCCAACTTTGTAGCCCCTCTTCTGCAGGTAGCGGGCGAGCTTGGCGACGCTCGTGGTCTTTCCTGAGCCCTGAATGCCTACCGTGAGGATAACCGTGGGCTTTTCCTTTATCTCAAGGGGCTTCGCCTCGGTTCCAAGGAACTTAGTCAGCTCCTCGTAAACTATCTTTATTATGTGCTCCTTCTTCGAGACTCCGGCGGGAGGCTCTTCCTCAAGGGCCCTCTTCTGAATCGTCTTCGTGAGCTGAAGAACGAGCCTGACGTTAACATCCGCTTGTAAAAGGGCCCTCTGGATGTCCCTCACGACTTCCTTTATCGTCGCCTCGTCAACGGTGCTTGAGCGGGCGAGCTTCCTGAGGGCGTTGTTGAGGGCCTTCCCTAACCTTTCAAGTGCCATCTCACCACCCCTATTATGAGCGGTGGGAAGTTTATAAACGGTTGGGTGGTGGCTCTGAAAAGTCAATGTACTTATTTTTCCACTAAATTCCCCTCTAATCTCCTATTACATGCCATAAATGTTCATCAAAGGCCAAAGCCATCCTGCGGGCTCTTTTTGTGAGATTGGAGCTCTGAAAGGTTCATGAACGATAAAGTCGGAGCTACAAACCTTTTTAAGCATTTTATGGCTTATACTTGGGTTGGAGAGAATGAAAGGGGGTGAGAGAGATGATCTGGCCTATCGCAGTTTATGAGTATGCACTCACACGCGAGAAGAAGAGGAGGAGGGCGATCCCCGAGGAGCTTGAGTACGTCGAGATGCTTGAGTGAGCTCCTTTCAATTTTTTCTCGTCAATCGACGATATAATGTTTAACGAATGTCTATCAGAAAGGTTTTTATACAATGAAGTTGTATATCTAAATGGTGATGCCTATGTCAACTATACTTAAGCGTGACCCCGAGAAGTTTTTGAGGGAACTGCGCGTCCATTACGGTGATGTCTGGAGAGTTCCAGCCAGTAAATACCTTCTGAAGCCCGATTTTGTCGTTGTTGACCCCAAAACCGGGAAAAAGACAAAGGTCAGCTTCGTCTCCCTCGACGATGGGGAGGTTGTGGGGGTCGTTTACGACACCCTCGGCTGATTTCGTCTTTTGCCTTATCCCTTCTGTCTTTTGCCGGAAACCATAAATACCGCCTCTTCTTACCTGAAGTGGTGGGATTATGGCCCCGAACATTTACCGGGAAGTGCTCCGTTTAGCTGGGAGCATAGAAGACCCTTATCTCCGCGCGGTAACCTACGCGAGGATCGGTTATTACCTCTACCGCGCTAGGGAGCCCTCCTATAGGGAGGCCTTCGCGCGGGCTCTGAAAGCCGTTGCTTCCATTGAGAATCCCCTTTTTCTGGTCAAAGCTCTTATTGAAGTGGGAACGTTCTTCGCGAGGACTGGATCAAAAACCGCTGACAAAATCTTCCATCAGGCCTATGAGTCTATAAGGGCGTTTCCCCAGCCCCTGAAGGATGAACTCCTAGGAGAGCTTTCGCTCAGGCTTGTGGAGCTTGGAAAGGTCGTCGATGCCCAGTTCTACGCGACCGAAATAAGCAACCCAGTTAAGAGGAACGACGTCCTTCTGAAGGTTCTGTACGCCTACCTTCAGGCGGGCAACCTCAGAAAGGCCAAGGCACTGCTCAACTCTATAACAGAGGAACCCTGGCGCTCCATAGCATCTTTTGAAGTCCTTAAGGAGCACCTCAGGAGGGAAGAGTTCGGCAGTGCCATCAGGGTTCTCTCGGAGCTTGAAAGTGACTACTGGCTTGGGGAGGCCATGAAAACCGTGGCTAGCTACCTGAAGAGGTCGGACGTGCCTCCGGGAACCTACGAGAAGTTCGTTGATATGGCCCTCGGGATGCCGCCTGAAAGGCAGGAGGAAGTTCTGAAATCACTCCTCGTTGGCCTTGCGGTTCAGGGAGAGGTTGACTTCATACTGAGCGTCCTCAGGAGACTTGGTGAAGAGACCAGACGGAACCTGCTGGAGGCAATAGTTGTGGCGATAGCCGATCGCCCGGAAGTCCTCCTTGAGTTCCTCAAAAAGGGCCCCGGGAGGGAGGACCTTTACGCCAAGGTTATGGACGAGCTCCTTGGGAAGGAGCCGGATAGGGAGTACCTTGAGGTTGTAAAGTTCATCGGTGACAAAACGAGGAGTGAGAGAACCCTTGTAAAGGTCGTGAGATATCTCTCCAAGCTCGGCGAGTTCGAGAAGGCCTGGGAGCTGGCATCCAAGATAGAAGACCCGTATCTGCGCTCCTTGGCCTTTGGTGGAATAGCCGTTGAAAAGCTGAAGGGCAACGACATAGACGGGGCAATAGACGCGGCCCTTGAGGTGAGGGACAAGCGCTGGGGTTCATGGCTCCTCAGTGAGATACTCGCCAAAATCCTCGAACTCCAGACGGGTGAGGCCCTAAGCGAAGACCTTGAGAACAGGGCAAAGGAACACAGGGCACTCTGGGAGAGGGGCTAACGTTATTAAGCCTCCGCTCCCTCTTCTCTTGAGGTGATAAAATGCCTAGGATAGCCATAATTGGAGGCTCCGGTGTCTACGACCCAAAGCTTCTCCAGAACGTTAGGGAAGAGTTCGTGAGCACACCCTACGGAAAGGTCAGGGTCAAGGTTGGGGAATACGAAGGCGAGGAAGTGGTCTTTCTTGCCAGACACGGCGAAAAGCACGCGGTTCCGCCCCATAAGATAAACTACCGCGCCAACATCTGGGCGCTATATGAACTCGGCGTCGAGAGAATTCTCTCAACCTCAGCTGTCGGCTCCCTCAATCTGGACATGAAGCCTGGCGACTTTGTAGTCCTTGACCAGCTCATGGACTTCACAAAAACCAGGCACTACACATTCTACGACGGCGAGGAAAGCCCCCACGACAGGAAGTTCGTGGCTCATGTTGACTTCACGGAGCCGTACTGTCCCGAGCTCAGGAAGGCCCTCATCAGTTCGGCGAGGGAGCTGGGCTTCAGGTATCATCCAGCTGGAACCTACGCCTGCATGGAGGGTCCGCGCTTCGAGACGAGGGCAGAGATAAGGGCCTTAAAGATACTCGGTGCCGACGTCGTGGGAATGACCCAGTGTCCGGAGGCGGTTCTCGCGAGGGAGCTTGAGATGTGTTACGCCAGCGTTGCGATAGTGACCAACTTCGCGGCTGGAATAAGCAGGGAGAAGCTAACCCACAGAGAGGTCGTCGAACTCATGGCCCGGAAGGGCGAGGAAATCAAGCTCCTCCTCATGAAGGCCATCAAGTACATTCCGAGGGAAAGACGCTGTCCCTGCAAGGACGCCCTTAAGGGTGCAACGGGCGAATGAGCCTTTCCTTTAATTTGCTTACGTTCTGAACCAGAGGTTAAAGAAAGCGTTTAATACCCCCTGGCATAGTCCCTACGGTGGTATGGAGGATGAAGTACGACGTCGTGATAATAGGCGCGAGTGCCGGGGGAATAACGACCGCAATAGCTGCAAGGCGCTTTTACCCCGACAAGAGCGTCCTCGTTGTTAAGAAGGAAGAAATTGGCATGATACCCTGCGGAATTCCCTACGTCTTCGGAACCCTTGGGAGTGTTGAGGACGACGTCCTGCCTCTTGAGAGGTTTCTGGAGCCCCTCGGGGTGGACATCCTCACGGACGAGGTGGTGGAGGTAGACCCGAAGAGGAAGGTCATTAAGACTAGCTCGAGAAAGGAGATTGGCTGGGAGAAGCTTGTCATTGCAACTGGCTCAAAGCCGGTAAAGCCCGAGTTTCCGGGGAGCGACCTTGAAGGTGTTTACACGGTTCCCAAGGACTACCACTACCTCAAGGAGCTCCGCGAGAGGGTTGATGATGCTGAGAGGATAGTCATAATCGGCGGTGGCTTCATAGCCCTCGAAGTCGGGGACGAGATAAGGAAGCTTGGTAAGGATGTTACCATAGTGGTCAGGAGCAGGCTCCTGAGGAGCTCCTTTGACCCCGAGTTCAGTGAGATGGTCGAGGAGAGGCTTAAGGAGGAGGGGGTAAAGGTCGTTAAGGGCCAGCTTGAGCGCGTCCTCGGTGATGGAAAGGTTGAAGGCGTAAAACTCATAGACGGCAGGGAGCTTCCCGCCGACCTCGTGATATTCTCCATCGGCTACCGTCCCAACGTCGAGCTGGCTGTTAAGGCGGGTTTGAGGGTCACTCGCTACGGCATCTGGACGGATGAATACATGAGAACCTCCTGCCCGGACATCTTTGCCGTCGGCGACTGCGTTGAGCACCGCGACTTCTTCACGGGTAAGCCCTACCCCCTCATGCTGGCATCAACGGCGACATTTGAGGCGAGGATTGCCGGCGCGAACCTCTTCAAGCTCCAAATCGTGAGGGAGAACAGGAGAACCATAGGTGCCTACTCAACCCACGTGGCCGGGCTGACTTTAGCGGCGGCCGGACTTACCGAGGAAAAGGCTAGGGAGGAGGGCTTTGAGGTAATAGTCGGCTACGGAAAGGGGCCCGACAGGCATCCGGCGAAGTTCCCGGATACTTCTATGGTTACGGTGAAGCTCATATTCTCCCGCGACAGGGGTGCTATACTTGGTGCTCAGATAGCCGGCGGAAAGAGCGTTGGCGAGATGATAAACATCCTTGCCCTTGCCATACAGAAGAGGCTCACCGCGAGCGAGCTGTACACGTTGCAGATAGCGACCCATCCGCTCCTGACGGCTTCCCCTGTCGGCTACCAGATACTTCAGGCTGCTGAAGACGCACTGGCGAAGCTTAGAGCCGGCCCCTGATTTTTCTTTTCACTTTACCTGCGCTGAAGCTTTTGGAAAAAAGCTTGGCCAAAAATAACCCTTGTCACTCAAAAAGGGGCACAGATTAGTCGTGCACTAATCAAGTGCAACTTTAACGGGGGATTTAACACCAAACAAAGCCTTCTTAGTAGTTTCAGCTTTGTTTTTGGCACCCGAAGGGCGCTTTGGCAGTGAAACACTCACCAAAGGAGCAGGCGAGTAAAACCCCTTCAAAATCCGGACATTATAGAAAAGGGCATCTCATTTCCGCCAGCGCGAAACTTTGCAGGGCAAAGTTTCATCAAAAGTTTGTGATTCCTCGTTAATGTTACCCTTTCAAGGATTTCAAGTTAAGTTCACAGTGTTAATGAGTGGATTCTTGGGAGGGGCTTTTTCTTGAGGGGTTCACTCTCACTCCGCTCCTTCGGGGCGCTAAAAAGCTGAACCGGCTTGAAAAACGCTCCCGATAAAGAATTCACTCCTGAAGGGTGCTTTAAAGGAAAATCCGGCTATAATGAGCTCTAGAGAAGAATCACGAACCTTGATCAAACTTCGCGCAGGCAAACAAACTTTGCTCTGCAAAGTTTGATTAAAGAGTTCCTTTCTCGTGAGAATGCCGAACACCAAGCGTGCACTCTCTTTGCGACTCATTAGCAAGGGGGTTTGTTCCCAAAAGAATCCCTTCAAGCAAGTTTGCAGTTTACTCTAGCGTCCAAAGGACGCCTTGAGGAGAGCAAACACTCGAGAGATAGCGATTAATGAGTAAACCCCTTTGGAAATTAGTATTTCCAGAATAGCACGCAATCTTTCCGTCAACACTGAAGCTTTTAGAAAAAGCTTCACCAAAAGTTCGTGGTTCTTCTTAAACTGCCAGTTTAAGGGGGATTCCATGTCAAAAACGCTGGAATGAATCTTGAATTCTCCTTGTTAATTAGCTTTTTATTTGGAGTTCAACTTTAATCGACGCCCGGAGGGCGTCAAAGCGAAGGAACTCCTTGAGAGAGGGCCATAATTAAGGAATTCAAACCCAAAACAGCTCGTAAAAAGAAATCTCCTCGCGCTTTGGCATCACTAAAAGGAACCACGAACTTTGATGAAACTTTGCGCAGGCAAAGTTTCAATGGTGGGCCCGGGGGGCTTTGAACCCCCGACCACGCGGTTATGAGCCGCGCGCTCTGACCAGGCTGAGCTACGGGCCCGCCCTCTGGCGCCGCCGCCCGGATTCGAACCGGGGACCGCCGGATTAACAGTCCGGCGCTCTACCAGCTAAGCTACGGCGGCTCGACCCAATGAATGGGGGGTTGGGGGAATTTATAAATTTTGCGGTAAAGCCCGCGGAAAGATTTATAACTGCACTATCCTTCAATAAAGCGATGCCCCGGTAGCCTAGCCTGGCGGGGCGGCGGACTTGTAATCCGCCGGTCGCGGGTTCAAATCCCGCCCGGGGCTCCAGTCTATTCTCCCAGCAAGGTTTCCACGAGGGCGACAACCTGCTGGTGGACGGTTTCAACGTCGTCGAGGGCGTTCACTATTTTAATCTCCGGGAACATCTCGGCGAGCTTCAGGTAGTTTTCTCTGACCCTCTTCTGGAGCTCGAATATCTTGTCGAACTCGCTCTTTATCCTCCTGCTCCTGAGCCTTTTCATGCTCTCCCTCACGGGTAAATCAAGGAGCACCACCAGATCGGGCCTCACGGCGAAGCGGTTCAGGTCTATGAGCCACTCCAAGTCGAGCCCCCTGGCCCACTGATAGGCCAGCGAGGAGTAGAAGTACCTGTCAGATATCACGACCTTTCCTGCCTGCAGAGCCGGTCTTATCAGCTTGTCAACGTGCTCCGCCCTGTCGGCCGCGAAGAGGAGAGCCTCGGCCTCGTGGCTTATTTTAGCACCGTCTATTATGCCTTCCCTCCCGCCGGTGAGAACGAGCCTCCTTATGAGCTTTCCAAAGGCCGTATCCGTCGGCTCCTTCGTAAGGACGACCTCGTATCCCCTCTCCTCAAACCACTCCGCCAGAAGTCTGGCCTGCGTTGACTTGCCGGCACCGTCGATGCCCTCAAGCACTATGAACGTTCCCACCGATGACACCTCCCGAGTAGAGTGATGACAGCTATCCACCGAACCATTGTTTATAAGGTTGTTGAAAACAAAAAAGGTCAGAGGACGCTCTTCATATGGTCGAGGAGCTTCCAGATGCTTCCAAATTCCTTCTCCTCGCCCCTGTGGTGGAACTCGACGATTCCCTCCGGCCGGAACCTGAGGCCGAAGGTGTAGTCCCCCTTGGCCAGCTTGTGGAGGAATACCTCCTTGGGCTTGGGCGGGAGGTAGCTTGTCATCATGTCGTTCATCAGCTCGACCTCGAAGCCGAAGTGGTCGCTCATGCGCGGGAAGAAGAGCACCGCCGGCGTGTTCATGGCATCGACGAGGGCCTTACCCCCGACCTTGAAGTTGTAGTGCTTGAAGACTTCGTGGAGGAAGTCGTCCAGCGCGTTGGGATAATAGACCGTCGCACCTATGTCGTTGGGATGGGCCTCTATGAAGCTCCTGCTTTCTAGGATTGTCTCTATCTCCTCAACGTCTATCCCGCTGACGTAGACGCGGACGCCGTTGTAGTAATAGACGTAGGCCAGCGGGAGGCCCTTTCTGTGGGCGAAGTCTTTCAGGGCTATCAGCGGAATTAGGCGGACGTCCATTATTGTGGAGCCCGTGCTCACTATGCCCACTACCATTGCCCTCTTTCCGTACCTTGATATGGCCCTTCCGTCCCTTCCGACCACTATCGTGCCGTGGGAGACCGTTCCTATGGCCCTTCCGAGAAGGGCAAGCTCCTCGGGGTTAAACCTCTGGGAGTAGTACACCTCCACCTTCATCACCTCAGTCAGGGAGTACTATACTTTCCCTTCCAATCCTTGATTCAACCCAGATTTTGACGTTCGAGCCAATCTTGCTGAAATCCTCTATCAGGGTGTTATCCCCTATAACGCTTCCGGGCTGTATTATGACGCCCTTGCCTATGTGGACGTTTTCTCCTATTATCGCCTCCCTGATTTCGCTTCCTTCCTCTATGGTCGCCCCTGAGAAGATAACGGAGCGCTCAATTTTAACGTTTCTCCCTATCTTCACATCGTCTCCTATCACCGCAAACCCCCTGATCTCAGGCCTTCTCAGAATGCATCTCCTTCCCGTGAAGAGCGCCCCTCCGTATTCGAGGTTGCCCTTGAGGGTTTCGGTTTTTATCTGTGGTAAGATGAGTCTTCCGAGGAAGACGTCCTCCGTTGCTTGAAGGTAGCTGGAGGGCCTTCCAACGTCGTTCCAGTACTCGCTGAAAGGAAAGCCGTACAGGGGCAGGCTGTTCTCCAGCATTAGGGGAAAGAGGTCCTTTGAGAAGTCGAAGTTTTTCCCCTCCGGGACGAGGTCGAAGGTCTCTGGCTCAAAGACGTAGATGCCGGCGTTTACGAGGTTGCTGAATGCCTCCTCCGGCTTGGGCTTCTCCTTAAAACGGAGTATCCTTCCCTCACCGTCGATTATCGCTATTCCGTACTGGGTTGGGTCATCAACCCTCGACAGCGCTATTGTCGCCAGGGCACCCTTTTCCCTGTGGTACTCGTAGAGGGCCCTGAGGTCGAGGTTCGTGAGGACATCGCTCGAAACCACGAAGAAAGAATCATCCATGTGCTTTACAACCTTCCTTGTTGCCCCGGCAGTTCCCAGCTTTATGTTGTCCCCGTTGGAGTAGTGGATTTCAATTCCCCACCTGCTCCCGTCCCCGAAGTAGTCAATTATGCGCTCCTTCAAATAGCCGACCAGAACGTAAACCTCGTCAACTCCCGCCTTTATCAGGTTCTCAAGGGCGTACTCCATGAGGGGTCTGTTGAAGAAGGGTATCATTGGTTTGGGTCTATAGACAGTGAGCGGAAGTAACCTCGTTCCCCTTCCCCCGGCCAGAATCACTGCCTTCATACAGTGCACCATCTAAATTGTATGGAACGGCGTTAAAATACTTTACCCTGTTCATCGCTCCCCTATTGGAGACAGCGGTGGACTATATCAGCTCCAGCAACTATTTTAAGGCATCGGTCAACTGGTCTCGGAGGCGATACAATGGAACCCCTCGAAAGGCTTGAGAAGCTCCTCGACAAAGAGCAGTTCGAGAAGATAAAGGCCATAGACAACCCCGAGTTGCATGCTTTTCTGGCGGAGTGGATTGGATGGCTTGAACCCGAGAGGGTCTTCGTCTGCACCGACAGCGAGGAGGACGAGCAGTATGTCCGCTGGAAGGCCCTCTACTATGGAGAAGAGAAGATGCTCGAAACGCCGAACCACACCGTCCACTACGACAACTACTACGACCAAGCTCGGGACAAGGCCAACACCGCAACCCTTTTGCCGGGCGGAAAGAAGCTCCCCTACATCAACACCAAGGACAGGGACGAAGGCCTGAAGGAGATACGCGAGCTCATGAAGGGTATCATGAAGGGCAAGGAGCTCTTCGTCTGCTTCTTCGTTTTAGGGCCTAAAAACTCAATCTTCACGATTCCTGCCGTTCAGCTCACCGATTCCGCTTACGTTGCCCACTCCGAGTTCATCCTTTACAGGAAGGGCTACGAGGAGTTCAAGAGATTGGGGAGACAGGCTAGGTTCTTCCGCTTCGTTCACTCCGCCGGAGAGCTGGACGAGAGGAAGACGAGCAAGAACCTCGATAAGAGGAGGATATACATCGACCTTCAGGATGAGACTGTTTATTCAGTTAACACCCAGTACGGCGGGAACACGATAGGCCTCAAAAAGCTCGCCTTCCGCCTTACGATCAAGAGGGCCGTCGAGGAGGGCTGGCTCAGCGAGCACATGTTTCTAATGAGAGTGAACGGTCCACACGGCAGGAAGACCTACTTCACAGGGGCATACCCGAGCATGTGCGGAAAGACCTCAACTGCCATGATACCGTGGGAGAACATAGTCGGCGATGACCTGAGCTTCATCCTTCCGGTCAACGGAGTGGCCAGAGGAGCGAACGTAGAGAAGGGTGTCTTCGGCATAATCCAGGGAGTAAACCCGGAGGACGACCCTATAATCTGGCAGGTTCTCCACTCGCCGGTTGAGATAATCTTCTCGAACGTTCTGGTGAAGGACGGAAAGCCCTACTGGAACGACATGGGGATTGAGATTCCAGACGAGGGCGAAAACCACAGCGGAAAGTGGTGGAGAGGCAAGAAAGATGAAGAGGGCAACGAGATACCGCCCAGCCACAAGAACGCCCGCTTCACCGTTTCTCTTGAGCACTTCCCCAACGCCGATTTGGAGGCTCTGGAGAACCCCTGCGGTGTTGAAATTGGCGGAATGATATTCGGAGGAAGGGATGCCGACACATGGCCACCGGTTAGGGAGGCCTTCAACTGGGAGCACGGAGTCATAACGATGGGGGCTTCCCTTGAGAGCGAGACGACCGCGGCAACGCTCGGAAAGGAAGGGGTTAGGGCCTTCAACCCGATGGCCATCCTCGACTTCATGAGCGTCCACCTCGGTGACTACCTCCGGAACTACCTTGAGTTCGGCAGAAAGCTGAAGAAGGCCCCCAAGATATTCGCCGTCAACTACTTCCTCCGCGACAACGGACAGTGGCTTAACCACAAGCTGGACAAGGCGGTGTGGCTCAAGTGGATGGAGCTCAGGGTTCACAACGACGTCGATGCAATAGAGACCCCGATAGGTTACATTCCGAGGTACCGCGACCTCGTGAAGCTCTTCAAGGATGTCCTTGGCAAGGACTACACCAGGGAGGACTACGAGAAGCAGTTTATGATAAGGGTTCCCGAGTTGCTGGCCAAGATAGAGAGGATTGAGGGGATTTACCGCGAGAAGGTTGGAGATGTCCCGGAGGAGCTCTTCAGAGTTCTGGAGGAAGAGCGGAAGCGTCTGCTTGAGGCCAAGGAGAAGTACGGCGACTACATCAGTCCTTTTGCCCTTGAGGGCTCCTAACCTTCTCTTTCCTTTTCGTCACTCAACGATGGGAGAATTTTTAAAGGACGAAAACATTAGTATCACTACCAATGATACAGGGTGATCGAGATGGCCGAGAGCCTCCGTTGCACTCAGGATGAAATAAGAAAGAAGCTTCCGTATTCCCTGAAAGGACTTGCGGATTTGGCCTACAACTACTGGTGGAGCTGGAACAGAAGGGCCACGAAGCTCTGGGAGCGCATTGACCCGGAGCACTGGAGGGAGTACAAGAACCCGGTTAAGCTCCTCTTGGACACGCCCGGGGAGAGGTTTAAGGAGCTCCTCAGGGACGATGACTTCATGAACCTCTACGAGCTCGTTATGGAGCAGTTCGAGAGCTATATGAACCCCCAATCAACGTGGTTCTCCACCAACTATCCCAAGTGGGACAAGCCGATAGTCTACCTCTGCATGGAGTACGGCATAAGCAAGAGCCTCCCGATTTACTCCGGTGGCCTTGGAATCCTCGCAGGAGATCACGTCAAGACCGCGAGCGACCTCGGTCTTCCGTTTATAGCGATAGGCCTCCTCTACAAGCACGGCTACTTCAGGCAGGAGATAGACAGGAACGGAAGGCAGAGGGAGATATTCCCCGAGTACAGACCCGAGGAGATGCCCCTCAAGCCCGTCCTCGACAGGAACGGCAACAGACTCCTGATTGAGGTTCCAATAGAGGACAGGATTGTCTACGCGAGAGCCTTCGAGGTCAAGGTGGGGCGCGTGAGGATATACCTCCTCGACACCGACGTTCCCGAGAACGGCCCCGACGACAGGACTATCTGCGACTACCTTTACAACGCCGAGATGGACAAGAGGATAAAGCAGGAGATACTTCTCGGAATAGGTGGAATGAGGCTTCTCAAGGCCCTTGGAATTGAGCCCGGTGTCGTTCATCTCAATGAGGGGCACCCTGCCTTTGCGAATCTCCAGAGGATAGCCTGGCACATGGATGATGGTCTCAACTTCACCGAAGCCCTAAGTCTGGTGAGGGGGACAACTGTATTCACAACTCATACACCCGTTCCCGCTGGCCACGACAGGTTTCCGATTGAGGAAGTGAGGAAGAGGCTCTCAAAGTTCCTTGAGGGGAGAGAAGAACTCCTCGAACTCGGTCGCGAAGGAGATCAGCTCAACATGACTCTCTTGGCTATAAGAACTTCGAGCTACGTCAACGGTGTCAGCAAGCTCCACGCCGAGGTAAGCAAGAAAATGTGGAAGGACCTCTGGCCGGGGGTTCCGCTCAACGAGATACCCATCGAGGGCATAACCAACGGCGTCCACACGATGACTTGGGTGCACAACGAGATGCGCAAGCTCTTCGACCGCTACATAGGCAAGGTCTGGCGTGAGCACACCAACATCGAGGGTATCTGGTACGCCGTCGAGAGAATTCCTGATGAAGAACTCTGGGAGGCTCATCTAGAGGCCAAGAGACAGTTCATTGAACTCCTCAGGAGGAAGGCAATAGAGAGGAACGAGAGGTTAGGAATAGACGACCCGATACCCGCTATGGACGAGAACGCCCTCATAATAGGCTTCGCCAGGCGTTTCGCAACCTACAAGAGGGCAACTCTCATCCTGAGCGACCTCGAAAGGCTGAAGAAGATACTCAACAACCCGGAGAGACCTGTCTACATAGTCTTCGGAGGAAAGGCGCACCCGATGGATGAGGCCGGTAAGGAGTTCCTCCGGAGGGTTTATGAAGTCAGCCTTATGCCGGAGTTCAGGGGCAAGATATTCGTCATGGAGAACTACGACATGGGTAGCGCAAGGCTGATGGTTGCCGGCGTTGACGTCTGGCTCAACAACCCGCGCAGGCCACTTGAAGCGAGTGGAACGAGCGGTATGAAAGCTGGATTGAACGGTGTTCTAAACGTCAGCATCTACGACGGCTGGTGGGTTGAGGGCTACAACGGCAAGAACGGCTGGGTTATCGGTGAAGAAACGACCGAGCCCGAAACCGAGGCGGACGATGCAAAGGACGCAGAAAGCCTTTACAGACTCCTTGAGGAGGAGGTAATCCCAACCTACTATGAAAACAGGAGTCGCTGGATTTACATGATGAAGGAGAGCATAAAGAGCATAGCCCCGCGCTTCAGCACACACAGGATGGTCAAGGAATACATGGACAAGTTCTATTCAAAGGCAATGAGCAACCACATCTGGCTCACCAGGGACGACTACAGCGGGGCTAGGGAAATCGCCGCATGGAAGGACCGCGTTACCTCAGCGTGGCCGAAGGTCGAACTTAGGGGGGCAAGCGTCAAGGACGGCAAGCTTGAGGTCAGGGTTTACCTGGACAGCCTCAGGCCCGATGACGTGAAGGTGGAGCTCTACTACGGCGTCCGTGCTCGGGGATACGAGATAGAGAAGCCCCACATAGTTGAGCTTAGGCATCCGGAGCAGGCCGGGGAGAACGAATGGCTCTACACATACGAGGGCAGTGCCCTCAAGCACCTCGGCGACCCATGCTGGCACTACGCGGTGAGGATTCATCCGCACCACGAGAAGCTCCCGCACAAGTTCCTCTTAGGACTTGTCAAGTGGCTTGGTCTCGATTAGGCCCTTTAATTTTCTACTTGTTCCTATATGTATCAGACTTTTTTTGGTAGTGTGACTTTTGCACAGTTAAATTTTTTTACTTTGAACCCTAGACCCCCATGAAAAATCAAATTGGGTGATGGATATGGATGAAATGAAAAAGTGGACGCTGTACATAACGTTTCTCGTGGCGGGATTTGCCACGGGAATCGGGAGCATCGGTTTATTCCCTCAGTTCTGGCTGGAGTACGGTATGACAGGGCTGATAGTCCACGTGATTTTCCTGGCTTTGTTCGCATATCTGGCCATCCTTGAAACTGAGACCGTCATGAAGTCCGGTTACTACTTCGTCGAGCTGTTTCAGAAGGTTCTCAAGAAGCCGGCCATAGTCCTGACGTTCTTCATAGTAATCGTCATGTTTCTCTCATACTACACAGCCAACGTCATGCTGAGCTTGCTGTCACCTGTTCTGGGAACGGGAACGGTTGGGAGGCTAATAGCAAAGCTCCTAATGTTTGCCATTGTCTTCGTCATAATCACCCGTGCCAAGGAAAAGACCTTCGTGATAATGGCCGGTGGCTCGCTGCTGTTCGTCATAGCCGTTATCGTCACGACAATAGCATTCAAGGTTGTTATACCAGAGAACCCTGCTTATCTCAACACAGCCAAAAGTATGGTTTTTTCTTGGCCGGGGATTACCTTCAACATGATAAAGGACGCCGCCGTGAGGGCAATATACGGAGTGGGGCTTGGCTTCGCCTTCTATCTCATGCTCGGAAGCTTCCTCAACGAGCGCTTCAATGCAAAGCTCATAATCGGTTCCGGTATCTTCATTGAGTTCCTGATAAGCATCTTCTCAACTTTTATAGTGGTCTATTCGGTATCCCTCGCGACCGTTCAGAGACTGGCTGAGTACGCCTATGGCGGAGAGGAAGGTGCTATAAAATTCATGGGTGACCTGCCCACCATACTCTCTCACCACCCCCTGCTGCTCGCCCTTATAGCTACATCCATCTTCTTCGCCGGGCTTACAAGTATACTGCCCACGGCGGAGGTGGGCCTCCAGATTGTCGAGTCCACAATGAAGGTCTCAAGGGGTAAGGCGGCAACATACCTCACGGCCATCGCCCTCGGCCTTGGAATCCTCGACTCACCTCCGAGCATAGCGGACATGATGCTCAAAGCAGTGACGATATCAACGTTCTTTACAGCAATTTACGAGGCGTATCCAATCATAGCCGGCAAGGCTTCCGGTGTTGAGAAAGGTGTGGCGGTGTTTGCATCCCTTATCTTTGCAATAGCCGGCCTAGGAGCTTTCTACCTCTACGGCAAGATGGGCGGTGTTTACATACTCTCAGCAATACTGGCCGCGATAGTGGTGCTCTTTGGGCTCTTCGGAGACAGCCTTGTAAAGAAAGGGACAGAAGAAGGGACATGATTTACTTGTGGGCGAATATCGCCCGCACCTTTCCGTCTTTTACCTCGTCTATTCTAACGAAGCCGAAGCGCTCGAACTGGACTACATCGTCCACCTTAACGTCGGCGTCGCTCTCAAGGAGGCCATTTCTCACGATAAGCTCCTCCCCTTTGGGGATCCAGACTTCACAGGGCTTTCCCTCGGTTACCCAGTGCACCATCCTCCAGCGGTTTTCCTTGGCTATCTCGTACTCAACGCTGTGGAAGCGCGCCTTTACGCCTTCCTCCCCCACCTCAACTATCTCGACGTTGAAGAGGTCCTTGAGCCTTACGAAGTTGCCCGGTTTAAAGAGCTCCATGTCGTCCTTGGAAACGTAGACCGGCTTTCCGGGAACAAACTTGAGCTTCCTCATTCCCCTCTCGGGGTAATCCGGGTGGAGGGGTATCTCGGCAACAAGCTCCTCCCCATAACCTTCTATGTACATCGGAACCGGGTCGGCGACGAAGAAGTAGCGGTTGGCTATCGGCTCGATTATCCTTCTGTTTATTGCCGCGAGGTTGTCCCAGCTTATCGTCGTGTCGCTTCTCTTCAGACCAACTTCTATGATTAGCTCCCTTATCGCCTCTGGCTGTATTCCACGCCTTCTCAGGGCGCGAATCGTTCCTAACCTCGGGTCGTCCCAGCCAAGGTACTTGCCCTCCTTAATGCCTTTCCTCGTCTTTGACTTGCTGAGGATAACCCCTTCAATGCTGAGCCTGCCGTGGTGCACCGTTACCGGGTATTCCCAGCCAAAGTAATCGTAGATGTAGCGCTGTTTCGTTTCGTTCTCGGCGTGCTCCTGTCCGCGGAATATGTGGGTAACCCCTAACTCGTGGTCGTCTATCGCTGATGCAAAGTTGTACAGCGGCCAGACGCGGTACTTGTTGCCCGTCCTCGGGTGGTTGGGGTTGTCTATGATCCTCAACGCCGGCCAGTCCCTGACCGCTGGGTTCGGATGCTTGAGGTCGGTCTTTATCCTGACGACCGCTTCTCCTTCCCTGTACTCGCCGTTCAGCATCTTCCTCCAGCGTTCGAGCTGAACCTCAACTGGTTCGTCCCTGTGGGGACAGGCGATTCCTTTATCCCTAAGCTCGCGGAACTTCTCCGGCGGACAGGTGCAGACGTAGGCCTTGCCCATCTTAATCAGCTTCTCGGCGTAGGAGTAGTAGAGTTCAAGCCTGTCGCTTGCTATGTGGATTTCGTCAATCTTGAAGCCGAGCCACTCCAGGTCTTCCTTAATCCAGTCATAGAAGATGGGCTCAGGCCTCTTGACTTTAGGGTCTGTGTCGTCAAAGCGGAGGATGAACTTGCCGTCGTAGAGTCTCGCGTACTCGTGGCTTAGAATAGCCGCTCTGGCGTTACCGAGGTGGAAAGCTCCATCCGGATTCGGGGCGAAGCGCGTGATGACTTTCCCCTTCTCGGCCTTTGGAAGCGGTGGGAGGCCCTTCTTCTCCTTCTTGGCCTTCTTCTCCTCAAAGAACTCGGGATAAAGCTCCTTCAGCTTCGCCTTCTGCTCCTCAAGGCTGAGGGAGTTCACCTTCTCGACAATCTCGTTCACGAGGGGGATTATCTCCCTGGCCTTTGGCCTCAGCTCGGGGTTTTCACCGAGAACCTTTCCGATGACCGCCTTCGGGTTTGCCTTTCCCTTGTGGGTGTAAGCGTTAACCAGGGCGTACTTCCAGATGAGCGTCTCAACTTCCATTTCCACCACCGGGAAAAGAAGAGGCGGGAAAGTTATAAAGGTTAGTCCCTGGGAATTGCTCCCTCCTCACGGACACCCCATAACCCAGAACCACAAGAAAATCATGAAGGAAAAGAAGGAAGTCACTCCGCGAAGGTGATTATCTTGAGGTGGACGGGCCTTCTAACAACGTTGTACTTCCTCGCGCCGACGAGGTAGCGGACGCCGGTCTCGCTGACCGTGTCTATGAGCCTCTGGGTTATCACGCCGTTGAAGACGACTGCGTAGACGTCCTTGCGCTCCTTGAGCTGGTTGGTAAGTTCCCTCACCGGTATCTCCGCTACGACGTTCTTGTTCTCGTCGAGGAGCAGAGCAACGCCGTCCTTCTTGACGCGCTCTATGAACTCCGAGAACTCCTCAAGCTCCGGGCTCGCCGACTTCTCTATGGGCTTAACGATTTTCTCGACCTTCGGCTCGGGCTTTACCTCGGGCTTGACCCTGTGCTCCATCCTCTGGGGCTGAACCTGAGGCTGGGGCTTCTCGCTTTTCTCCTCCGAGCGCTCCTTTATGAGCTCGTAGAAGCTCTTCCCCTTGTTGAACATCTCGTTAATGACCTGCTCTGCCGGAACCTTGCTCCTTAAGGCCTTCACTATCTCCTTCTTGGTCAGTTCTTCGACCTCTTTCCCCTCTGGTGCCCTTGCAACGTAGTCCACATCGGCAACTTGGAGGAGCTCCTTTAGGATCAGCTCCCCGCCGCGGTCGCCGTCGGTGAACGCTGTAACAATCCTCTCCTTGCTGAGTTTGATTATGGTCTCTGGAATCGAGGTTCCCTCGACGGCAATGGCGTTCTTTATGCCGTGCTTGAGCAGGTTGAGGACATCCGCCCTGCCCTCAACGACTATGATTGAGTCGGAGAACGGCACGTGAGGCCCGGCTGGAAGCTTTTCTGGCCCGTATTCGATGAGTTCCTTAGCTCTAACGGCCTTCTTGACCTCCTCCGTGAGCTCCTGGGTCTCGGGTATCTCCTGCTCCATAAGGGTCTCAAGTATCTCCTTGGCCCTCTCGATTATGTACTTCCTCTTAGTTGCCCTCACATCTTCGATGCGGAGAACCCTTATCTTCGCCTCGGCCGGCCCAACGCGGTCAATAGTTTCCAGAGCCGCCGCGAGTATTGCCGTCTCGACCCTGTCGAGGCTTGACGGGACTGTAATGGTTCCGTAGGTCTTCCCGGCCTTGTTGTGAACCTCAACCCTTATCCTACCAATCCTTCCGGTCTTCTGGAGCTCCCTCAGGTCGAGGTCGTCCCCGAGAAGACCCTCGGTCTGGCCGAAGATGGCCCCGACGACGTCGGGCCTTTCCACAACACCGTTAGCCTCAAACTCTGCGTAGATAACGTATTTGGTCGTTCCGAATTCGTCCTTTCCAGACATGAAACCACCCTCTTTAGCCTTTTTTCGCTTTTCAGCCAAAACGTGCTGAAGCACTGCCTTTTTCCTCTTCATTGAATCCCCTCCCTCCGGGGGTCAGAAACGGAGACCTTAAGGTAGAGTTCGTAAAGGTCTTCCACACCCTTGACGTCCTTCTTTACGAGCCTTCTGAGCTCCTTCCATGTCTTTACGTCCACCCTGCAGGGGTAGCCCTCAAGGTACCTGAGGAGCTTTTTTGCAAGCTCCTCGCCCTTCCTGTCGAAGTCCGTGAGTATCATGACGTCCCGATGTGATGAGGCAATGAGCGCCACCTCGGCCAAGGGCAGGCGTGAGAGCCTTATTATCTCCGCCCTGACCCCCAGGTTTCTCAGGGCCACCTCGTCTCGCATGCCCTCCACGATGAGGGCACCTTCAAACTCTCGCAGTTCGTCTATAATCTGCAGGAATCTTTTATAGTTTTCGGCGTACATTTCACTTTCATGCTGAAGTAATGAACCGGATTATAAGTCTTTGGGTCATGGCCTGAGGCTCCACCAGAGCCTGTAGTTACTCCTCTTTCCAGCGTATACTGCCAGAAGAGTTCCCAGAATGGGCAACGCCCAGAGTATTACCGACTTCCAGCCGGTAGCGTTCGTTTTGACGCCTATGGCTATTGCAAGGGCGAAGCCGAGGAGGAAGCCTATGAAGGCGTAGAGCATGAGAGCCCCAAGCCTTGGCTTAAAGCTCAGGGCGTAAACCCCGAGGAAGACTGCAGCCAGAGAAAGCGCACCCACTGCGTCCCCTTTCAGAACGTAATACGCTCCGGCGGTAATCAGGATGAGGGCGATAACTGCAACATCCCTCATACGACCACCGGATTCAGTAAGGTGAAGGGCGTTAAAACCTTTGCTCAGCAGGTCTCTCTTATCTTTCCGTGGTAGCTCATAGGCTCCTCGTAGAACTCCTCGATGAGCTTCTGGAGTCTCGTTGAGAGCTCAATCTGTTTTCCCCATGAACCTTCAATCTTCCCCTTTGCAGCCATCCTGCCGAGGAACTTCTTCATCTCGTCGCTCAGGGGTGAGGGCTTACACCTCGCCCAGGGAGTCCCTGGCAGGGGCATGAAGTAGTGCGCCCTCACCTTCCCGCCCTTCCTCATAATCCACTTCATGAGCTCGATGCTCTTCCTCTGGCTTTCAACGCTCTCGTTGGGCAGGCCGACTATGAAGTCAACCACAGGCTCGAAGCCGTATTCGACCATGTATTCCACTGCCCTCATGACGTGTTCAACTTTGTGAAGCCTGTGCATGGCCTTGAGCATCTCATCGTCCCCGCTCTGGGCACCTATGGCCAAGCGCCTGTTGTCGGCGTAGTCGATAAGCAACTCCAGCGTCTCTGGAAGGGCGAACTCGGGCCTCACTTCACTCGGGAAGGTGCCGTAGAAGAGCCTCCTCCCCTCTTTTCTGAGGGGTTGAAGGGCCTTGAGGAGGGCCTCAAGCTTGTCCAGCCTGAGTATTGCCCCCGGCGAGCCGTAGGCGAAGGCGTTTGGAGTTATGTAGCGCATATCTTTCATCCTGCGCGAATACCTCACTATCTGGTCTATCGGCCTGTGCCTCATGCGGAAGCCCTTGATGTAGGGTGTCTGGCAGTAGTAACAGCGGAAGGGACAGCCCCTGCTTATCTCGATTGGGGAAATCAGGCGGACGCTTTCCGGGTAGGGCGGAAACCTCCAGAAGTCCTCGACTTTGGCGAAGCCGGTAAAGGTGAACTCGCCGTTGAGGTAGAAGGCGAGCCCCCTTATGCTCGCCAGCTCTTTTGTTATTTTGTAGTCCTTTTTCTTGAGAGCGGTCAGAAGCTGGTAGAGAACTTCCTCACCCTCGCCGATGACCGCTATATCGAAGCCGAGCTTTAGCGTGTGCTTCGGCATCGCTATCGCGTGGTAGCCACCCGCTATCAAGAGCGCCCCCCTCTCCTTCAGGAGCTTTACTTCCCGTGGCAGGTTCCCCCATATCTCCTCCGTGAAGAAGGAGTATAGGACAACCTTTGGCCTCGCCTTCAAAATCTCGTTGAAGTCCTTTGTTATCAGCAGTTCACCGAGGTCAAAGCCCTGGCTCTCAAGGGCACCGAGGAGGTGGACGAATGCGTTGTGGTTGCGCTTTGTCATTCTGACCGCTATCTCGGGCATGGTCGGCACTTGAAGAAGAACTTTAAAACCGTAACGGGACAAAAACGGGGAGAAAAGCCAAAGGCCATCAGGCCTTGATGGCAAGCTTTATGTCCTCGGCCTTGACGGTCTTCCTGCCGGCGTGCCTGGCGAACTCAACGGCCTTCTTGCTGAGCTCGATGGCGTACTCCTCAAGGTACTCGGCGAGGACCTTGGCTGCCTCCTCGCTGACCCTCTCGGCGCCGGCCTTCCTTATAAGCCTGTCAACCGGGGCAATCGGGAGCTCGGCCATTCACAACACCTCCTTAAGGTTTTCTTCGGTATTCTTTAGATGAACGGAGGTATATAAAACTTTCGGTAACTAAGCCCTCTCAACCGTCCAAACTGCCAGTGAACCTTAAAGTACATTCCGTTTGCCCCGGAAGAGGTCCACCCAACCGGATACACCAGCAAAGTTCTCGACAATTGTTTAAATCTCAAAAGGAGGCCCCACCTAGATGGGCTCTTCTAGGAGGTTCAGCCGGGTTGCCGTTGTGGATGTTGTTCCTAGCTTGGAGTATTGGCTGGTAATTCACTACCGGCGCGATTTCCTCCTAGAAAACGCAATATGAGCACTTCCCTGATAGTTTCCCCTGTAGGGATTGCGGGCCGGCCCCTCAAGTCTCACGAAGGCAATCTGCACAAACCTCTCCCCGTATTCCAGATCAACGGCCTCGTGGGAGGCATTGTAAATGCCCAAGGTTAGCTTCCCGTCCCAGCCCGGGTCAACCCACGCGAAGGAGCCCAGCAAACCTTCCCGGGCCAAACTGCTCCTCAGTTTCATGTCCCCCATGACGCCATCGGGAAGCTTTACCCTCTCAAGGGTGAGGATGAGAGCGTATGAACCCGGCGGTATGGTGACCTTCCCTTCCCCCTTAACGTCCACGAGCTTTCCTTCCACGTAGGCTTCATCGCCAACGCGGAGGTCGTAGCCGGCCGGCTGTAGCGACTCCTCCGAGAACGGCTCTATCAGTATTCCCTTCCTTATTTTCCAGTCCGGCAGTATCATTTAGCACCACCGAAAGAGCTATAATCCGGGTAAATAAAAACCCACTGGCCTGTGATGGGCTGTGCTGAAGGCCACCACTCCTGAGGCATCGCGGGCCGGTGGCCTAGTGGATAGGGCGTCGGCCTTCGGAGCCGAAGGTCGCGGGTTCGAATCCCGCCCGGCCCGCCATTTACTGGAGCCTCTTGACTGCCCAGTTGTAGAGGAGCACCGCTATCAGGAACATTGCTAGAGAGCTTACGGACAGCCACACGATATCTGGCAGGATTTCTGCGGGAGCCCTGTGGTAGATTTCCAAGAGTCTTAGGTCCTTGACTGCTGTGCCGAGCGGGAAGTAGTCCGCTATCGGCCTCGCCCACCCGGGCAGTATGCTTTCGGGAATGACTATGGCAGCTAAGAAAAGCAGGGGCATCGAGATCAGGTTCACGAGGGCGTTCGTTGCCTTCATGCTCCTCGTTCCCATCGCTATTGCCAGCCCAAGGCTCATCGAGAAGACCGCTGAAAGAGCTATTATGAGCCATCCCGTGGGGCCCGGGAAGACAGTCTCCTTAAATACTGCCTTGGAGTAGCCTATCCCTATCAGTATGCTCGCCGTTATCACAATGAAGGTCGAGAGCATCTTTCCAATCAGAAAGTCCCAGGCGGTGGCAGGTGAGGCGGCGATCCTCCTCAGCGTTCCCTTCTCGATCTCCTCGAAGAGCAGGTTCGAAACCGTCAGCATCGTGGCGAAGAGGAACTGGATGCCTATGAAGCTCGTCACGTAGAACTTTATCGGTGAGGGCCTCTCACCCGTAACGGCCTCCTCCCTGAGGTCTATTGGGTCCATCATCCCCACAAGGTAGGCCCTTACCATGAAAGGCGAGAAGTTTGCGGAAATGTTCTTTGGCAGATAAACTTCAACGTATCTGAGGGTGATGTTGAGCTTTCTGTATGTCATCTCCCTCTCGAACTCCGAGAAGAAGCCCTTAACGACACCGCTTACTATCTGGTACTTCTGGGGGTCGCTCCTGTCAAAGTAGGCGTAGACCTTCCCTTGTAAACCACTGCTCACGTTTCTGCCGAATCCCCTTGGGAAAACCAACAGAACGTCAATCCTGCCTGCCTTTACCGCCTCCAGTCCGGCGCTCTCGTCTGGATACCTGGTTATGCGGAATACCTTCTGGCCGTCAACGCTCACGTTCTCCATTATGCCGATCAGCGTTGACGCGG
>NZ_JALUFF010000062.1 GCF_027052235.1 Thermococcus sp. | reverse complement strand
CTACAAGCTTGTAATCAGGCCCGGAACAGATATAACGCTCGCCAACGCGATGATTCACGTGATAATCCGCGAGGAGCTCTACGATGAGGATTTCGTCCGTTCGCGAACGGGCGGTTTTTCAGAGGTTAAGATGGCGGTGAGGAAATACACGCCCGAGTACGCGGAGAGGGTAACTGGAATTCCCGCGGAGACCATAAGGGAAGTCGCGAGAACCTTCGCCTTAGCCGGAAGCGGTGCAGTAACCTGGGGCATGGGGCTTACGCAGCACGTCTCTGGCGTTGAAAACATTTTGGCCGTTATAGACCTCGCCCTACTGCTCGGCTACATAGGCAAGCGCGGCGGCCTATACCCGATGCGCGGGCAGAACAACGTGCAGGGAGCGGCTTATATGGGCGCGCTGAGCGAGTTCCTGCCGGGTTACGTTCCCCTATCAGACGAGCGCTTCAGGAAGCGCGTCGCATCTCTCTGGGGCGTTGATGACCTCCCTACTGAGAGGGGCCTCTATCTAACGGAGCTATGGGACGAGATTGAAGAGGGCAACGTGAAGGCACTCTACATAGTCGGCGAGAACCCAGCCGTCAGCGAGGCCGACTTTGCCCAGGTTAGGAAAGCCCTGAGGAAGCTCGACCTCCTCGTTGTGCAGGACGTCTTCCCCACAAAGACGGCCCGCTACGCCCACTACCTCCTTCCGGCCTCGGCTTTCTGCGAGAAGAGCGGCAGTTATATGAACAGCGAGAGGAGGATCCAGTGGAGCGAGAAGGTCTGTGAACCCTACGCCGACTCAAAGCCCGACTGGGAGATACTGGCGATGCTCGGGAAAGCCCTAGGTCTGCCCGGCTTCAACTATTCGGGTGTCGAGGAAATAACGGCGGAATACTTCAGGCTCTTTCCAGAGCTTGAGGAGAGAACCGTCGAAGAACTGAAAAGCTCGGACGGAATCTTCCTTCCGAGGAAGAGGCTCCACACCTGGGAGTTCGCCACCCCGGATGGGAAGGCTAAGCTGATGGCGGTCGAGCAGGTTGGCCCGTGGGAGGTGCCGGACAAAGAATACCCCTTCGTGCTCACCACGGTGAGGCTGATAAGCCACTACAACACGGGCGAGATGACGCTGAGGAGTCCATCGCTGGTCAAACTCATGGGCGAGCCGAGGGCTTTGATCAACGAGAGGGACGCTGAGAGGCTCGGCATCAGCGATGGAGATTTAATCGAAATAGAGACGAGGCGCGGAAGGATAAGGATGCGCGCTAAGCTCGGCGGGGTTCCGGGGGGAGTTATTGCGGTTCCCTTCCACTTCAAGGCCAACAGGATTACAGGCTCGGCCCTGAACAAGGCGGGAACGCCGGAGTTCAAGTTTTCAGCGTGCAGGGTGAAACGAATCGGTTAGTTTTTTATTCCATAATCCCAAAATTCTAAGGTGGTCGAATGGGAGAAGTCACCGTTACGGTTCCCTCTGACCTCGCCAGGATTCTGAAGGTTGACAGGGACGAGGTTCCGAAAGTGGTGAGGCTGTACCTTGCCATTGAGCTCTACAGGGAGGGACTTGTTAGCCTTGGGAAGGCCGCTGAGATTGCCGGTCTTAGCAAGTGGGAGATGATGGAAGTCTTAGCATCGAAGGGAATACCCCTGAACTATACCAGAAGGGACCTTGAGGAGGACATCGAAACACTGGAGAGGTTGCTATGAAGGTTGTATCTAACTCAGGGCCTCTCATAGCACTTGCAAAGGTTGGGAAGCTTTACGTCCTCAGGGAGCTCTTTGGGAAGATTATCATTCCTAGAGCGGTATGGGTTGAGGTCGTTGAGAAGGGCAGAGGAAAGCCCGGTTCCGACGAGGTGGCTTCCGCCGAGTGGATAGAGGTTGTCGATGTTAAGGACAAGTTAGGGGTTGACATCCTTCGGAGCGAAATCGAGATTGGAGAAGCGGAGGCAATAGTCTTGGCCAAAGAGCTTGAGGCCGACCTCATTCTTCTAGACGAAAAGATTCCTCGCATAATAGCCAAGTCACTCGGACTTAACGTGACGGGAAGCCTCGCGGTCTTGTTTCTTGCTTGGAGGAGAGGACTCATTGATGAGGACATGGGCGATTTGCTCCGAGAACTCAGGTCGAAGGGCGTGTACTTCAGTGACGAAGTCGTGAAGGCCCTTAAGGAAAAATACGCTAGAACCTGAACGCCCACTCCGGATACTCTCCCGTGAGGCATGCGAGACAGAGGTCCTCCCTTCCGACTGCCCTCTTCAGGCCCTCGACGCTGAGATAAGAGAGGCTGTCAGCACCTATGGCCTCTTTAACCTTTTCGACACCGCCAAAGGCCGCTATGAGCTCGTGCCTCGTCGGTATGTCTATCCCCATGTAGCATGGATGCCTTATCGGTGGCGAGGCTATCCTCACGTGAACTTCCTTCGCTCCCGCTTTCCTGAGCATGGCAACTATTCTCCTCATCGTGGTGCCCCTGACTATTGAGTCATCGACGAGGACGACGCGTTTTCCCTCAACCACCTCCCGGACCGGAGAGAGCTTTAGCTTAACCTTCAGCTCGCGGTTGAACTGGCCCGGCGTTATGAACGTCCTCCCGATGTAGCGGTTCTTTATGAGCCCTTCGGCGTACGGAATCCCGCTCTCCATCGAAAAGCCGAGGGCGGAAGCCCTTCCGGAATCTGGGACCGCTATAACAACGTCCCCCTCGGCCGGGCTCTCCTTGGCGAGCTCTACGCCCATCCTCACCCTGGCTGAGTAAACGTTTACACCGTCTATCCTGCTGTCCGGCCTCGCGAAGTAGATGTACTCAAAAACGCAGGTGTGGTGTCTCTCCTTGGCCAGAACCCTGCTCTCGGCAGAGTCCCCATCGAGGAGGAAGACCTCGCCGGGTTTGACGTCCCTAACCTCGTCCACGAAGGGCCTCAACGCTGAGTCCTCGCTCGCGAAGTAGTGGCCGTCCCCGGTTCCGTAGCTCAAAGGCCTGAAGCCGACCGGATCCCTCGCGACGAGTATCTTCCCGTCAAAGAGGAAGGCAACCGAGTAGGCGCCTTTAACTTCCTCAAAAACCGCTTTCATCGCCTCGAACTCGTCGCCGGTTTCCTCCAAGTGCCAGAGGAAGGAAATCCCGAGAAGTTCGGAATCGACCGAGTGCTTGAAGCGAACTCCCCTCTTCACGTACTCCTCCCTGAGGGGTTGGAAGTTCGTGAGGGTTCCGTTGTGGGCAACTGCTATTCTCTTCCCACAGCACTCCGTTTCAAGCGGCTGGGCCTCGTTGGGCGAGCCTGAGGTGGAGTAGCGGACGTGGGCTATCGCGAGGTTCGATTTGAGCTTAGCTAAGATTGGCTCCCTGAAAACGTCCTGGACGAGGCCCGGCCCGGAAACCGTCCTTATCCTGTGCCTCCAGACGCTTATCCCAGCGCTCTCCTGTCCGCGGTGCTGGAGGGCTATGAGTGCGTAGTAAGCTTTTTTCGGTGCGTTCTCTGAAAGCGTTGCAAAGATACCGCACTTCTCCCTCAAAGACCACACCGTCCTTTGACGTTTACGTGCCTATATTAACCTTTAATTCTAAAACTATTAACAGATCTCAGTTTAAAAACCTTGCCCAGTGGTTGACTTATAACTGTCAAAAAAATCCTTAAAAACTCGCAGAATTTTACATGAAAATGGTGAAACCCATGGAGGTCTACGAGGGTAAGGCCAAGAGGATAATCCCGCTCGATGATGGAAAGGCAATAATGGAGTTCAAGGACGATGCAACCGCCTTCGACGGCAGTAAGAAGGCCCAGTTCAAAGGTAAGGGCTGGCTCAACGCCCAGATCAGCGCCCACCTCTTCAGGGTTCTTGAGGAGAAAGGCGTAAAGACCCACTTCATTGGTATAGCCGGCGACAACAGGCTAATCGTCGAGAGGCTTGACATGTACCCCCTCGAAGTTGTCGTCAGGAACGTCGTTGCCGGCAGTCTTAAGAAGCGCCTGCCCCTCGATGAGGGAACCGAGCTCAGAGAACCAATAGTTGAGCTTTACTATAAAAACGACTCCCTCCACGACCCGATGATAAACCACTACCACGCGAGGATTCTCGGCATAGACGAGTCTGAGATAAGAGAGATGGAGAGAACAGCCCTGAAGGTGAACGAAATCATGAGGGAGTACTTCAGGGAGAGGGGGATAATTTTGGTGGACTTCAAGCTGGAGTTCGGAAAGAACGGCAGGGGCGAGATAGTCCTCGGCGACGAGATAAGCCCTGACACCTGCCGCTTCTGGGACGCGGAGACAAAGAAGAGCCTCGACAAGGACGTCTTCCGCTTCGACAGGGGCGACCTTGTCAAGGCTTATGAAGAGCTCTACAGGAGGCTCACGGGTGAAACTCCGAGTCGTACGTGATTAGAACAGTGTAGCAACCTTTCTCGTCTTCCTCTATCACTATCTTTCTCAGCCTTGTCCCGTATTCGCTAACAGCTTTATCAACGAGCTCGGGCAGGTTCTCAAGGAAGGCCTTCTTCTTGACCGTCAGCTCCATTGAATCACCGGGAAAAGGTTGGAAAGAGAGCTTAAAGAATTATTCCGTAGTTCTCCACCCTTATCCCCGCTTCCTCTGTAACAACCCCGAGCTCGAAGCTCTCGTAGTGTCTGTTGAGGACTTCGAGGGCTTCCTCCTTTTCCTCCGCTGGAACGACCGCTACCATTCCAGTGCCCATGTTGAAAACGCGGAACATCTCCTCCAGAGGGACGCCGTTCTCGTGGATGAGCCTGAAGATTCCCCCGATGGGAGGCATCTCCAGAGAGAACCCGTAGTTTGTCAGGCGCTTCAGGTTGAACAGTCCCCCGCCGGTTATGTGGGCCAGTCCATGAACCTCAACGCTCTCAAGGAGTTCCAAAACGGGTTTGACGTATATCCTCGTGGGCTCTAAAAGCCACTCCCAGAGCTTTCTGCCTTCATACTCGTAGTCGAGGCCGTATTTTGGAACCAAAAGCTTCCTCGCGAGGGTTAAACCGTTGGAGTGGATTCCGGAGCTGGAAATTCCTATCACCGCGTCGCCGGGCCTTATCCTCTCGCCGGTTATGACTTTTCCCTTCTCAACGACTCCGACTGCAGTTCCTGCCAGATCAAAGCCGTTGATGAGGTCGGGCATAACCGCCGTCTCGCCACCGACAATCGCTATACCAGCTTGCTTGGCCCCCTCGTAGAGGCCTTTGGCAATCTCTGCGAAGACCTTCCCGTCGGGCTCCCTGACGGCGAGGTAGTCAACTAAAGCTACCGGTTCCGCCCCAACGCAGAGCAAATCGTTGACGTTCATGGCTATCATGTCTATGCCAATCGTATCGAACTTTCCAACGGCTTCCGCAACGAGAACCTTGGTTCCAACGCCGTCGGTCGTCATTGCCAGATAAAAGCTTCCGAAGTCGAGCAGAGCCGAGTAGTGACCGAGCTCTCCGGCCGGTTCACCGATTTCCCCCCGTCTGAACTTGAAAGTTGCCCTTGCGAGCGAGATTATACTTCTCAAGGCCCTTGAAGTCTTCTCATCGTCAACACCCGCCTGAGCGTAGGTCAGCATGAGCACCACCGGGGGGAGTTGGCATGATCGCTTAAAAGTTTTGCCATTTTTCTGCTTAAAAAGGCTTAAATATATGCAATTTTTGACATTTAAACGTCAATCAATGAGGTGGTGCTCATGGTTGGCCTGAGAGATGAACTCGGAACGGCCATGACCGACTCCGCCCAAAAGATAATCCTCCTCGGAAGCGGTGAACTCGGGAAGGAAATAGCGATTGAGGCTCAAAGGCTCGGCGTTGAGGTGATAGCGGTCGATAGATACGCCAACGCACCGGCGATGCAGGTCGCCCACCGCTCTTATGTGGGGGACATGAGAAAGGCGGACTTCCTCTTCTCGGTCGTCGAGAGGGAGAAGCCCGATGCAATAATTCCGGAGATAGAGGCAATAAACCTCGATGCACTCTTTGAGCTCGAAAAGGACGGCTACTTCGTCGTTCCGAACGCGAAAGCAACGTGGATTGCCATGCACCGCGAGCGCACTAGAGAGACCCTCGCGAAGGAGGCAAAGGTTCCAACGTCGCGCTACGCCTACGCGGAAACTCTCGGCGAGCTCTACGAGGCCTGCGAAAAGATAGGCTACCCGTGCCACACGAAGGCGATAATGAGCTCCTCCGGAAAGGGCTCCTACTTCGTGAAAAGCAGAGAAGATATCCCGAAGGCATGGGAGGAGGCGAAGAAGAAGGCTCGCGGTAGTGCGGACAAGATAATCGTCGAGGAGCACATCGAGTTCGATGTTGAAATCACTGAGTTAGCGGTGAGGCACTACGACGAGAACGGGGAGATAGTCACGACCTTTCCTAAACCCGTCGGCCACTACCAGATTGATGGCGATTATCATTCCAGCTGGCAGCCGGCGGAGATAAGTGAGAAAGCCGAGAAGGAGGTTTACAGGATAGCGAAGCGCATAACAGATGTTTTAGGCGGTCTCGGCCTCTTCGGCGTCGAGATGTTCGTAAAGGGTGATAAGGTGTGGGCGAACGAAGTTTCCCCGAGGCCCCATGATACCGGTATGGTGACTTTAGCTTCTCACCCGACCGGCTTCTCCGAGTTCGGACTCCACCTGAGGGCCGTCCTTGGGCTTCCAATCCCGGGGGAGTGGGTTGACGGCTACAGGCTCTTTCCGATGTTCATGCCCGCGGCAACCCACGTCATAAAGGCCAACGCTTCCGGTTACTCCCCGCGCTTCCGCGGGCTGGCAAGGGCTCTGAGCGTTCCCAACGCAACGGTGAGGCTCTTCGGAAAGCCCGAGGCTTACCCGGGGAGAAGACTCGGTGTGGCTATTGCATGGGGCAAGAACGTCGAGGAAGCCAAGAGAAGGGCCGAGCTTGTGGCCCGCTCAATAGAGCCGAGAACGCGCTCTTCGGAATGGTTTGATGGAGGGTATGAGGTTAGGAAACACACCACTTAGTAACTTTTTGTTGTAGTTCGAAAGAAAAAGAAAAGGTTTAAAAGGTCAAAAATTATCCAAAAAGATGTGCTCAAATTAGGGGCATTTGAAATAAAAGGGGTTCTAATAAGAAAAACCCTCGATGCGGGCTTTACGCCCGCATTCTTTCTCTGTACTTCAAGAGTTTTTTCCGGAGAGCATCGTTCTTCAGGGCGAGTATCTCAATCGCTAGCAGGGCCGCATTCTTTCCGTTGTCTATCCCCACAGCCGCAACCGGAACTCCGGGGGGCATCTGGGCAATGCTTAGAAGGGCATCGAGACCGCCGAGCTTTGCCGAGACGGGAACGCCTATCACCGGCTTCGTCGTGTGCGAGGCTATAGCCCCCGGCAGGGCGGCGCTTAAACCCGCTATCGCTATGAAGACATCGTAGTCCTTCTTCGCGAGCCTTTCGACTTTCTCAGGGTTTCTGTGGGCGGAGGCAACCTCGACGTCGTAATCGACGCCGAACTCATCGAGAACCGCGATCACCTTCTCCGCTATGCCGGAATCGCTCTTGCTCCCCATAACGACCAGAACCCTCATTGAACCACCACTTACAGAAAAATGCAAATCCTTTAAAAATTTAGGGAAAAACTTGGCAAGAATATTTAAAACTCAGAGGAACTTAATCCGACCATGGCGGAAGGTGTACTCGTAGAGGGGCATCGACTTAAGACCCGGGGCCTTGACGATTTTCATCGTCCTGAGCACCTCGTCCCCTTCTCCTATCCGGCTCTCCGTTTTTAGAACGTAAGTGGCCTTCCTGTATAGGAGAGGAAGAACCACAACATCGTTACCGGTGTAGACCCAGACGTTGGTTCCCGCCGGGTACTTCCTGTAAACATCCGAGTTCGCCCGGAGGAGGTCGATCAGCTCAAGATATCTCTGGGTCTTCTGCGGTCCAAACATATGGAGATAGTCTGAGATGGATATGGTTATACCCCAGAGTTCCCTGCCCGCGAACATGTTCAACTGACGCCACTTTTCCTTGTGGGCTCGTATGACCTCAATGTACTTCTCGTTGAGTATCTCAAGGCTTATGGGCCCGGACAGGTACCAGACGTTCTCCATCTCAGTGCGGAGATCATAGATGCTCCCAAAGGTATCGACTATCATGAGCCTGTTCTCCTTTAGGTGGCGGTTAACATCTATGCCGAAGCGGCCGGCAACAGAAAGGAACACGGAAATGGGCATACCGATGTTGAAGTATCCGACCAGGTTATCGGAGTCCAGCTTGTACTTCATCACGTGAAGTGCGAGGAACTTACCGAGTGACCTTGGATCAACCTCGTGAATCAATATCAGACTTCTCTCCTTGACTCCCCCGAGTTCCTCATCGACGGGCTTTATTCCAAGTTCAAGGCTCATTTTCACCACCCTTTGTAACTATGAGCTTCCTGCGGTCCTCTTTGAGGAGCCCCTCAACAACCAGATCAGAGCAGAAGTAAACCAGCTCATCCATGGGGGGACACTCAGGTAAGATGTACGTCTTGACAACAGAGAGCTTGAGAGGTACCTCCATCATCAGGTTCCATGCCTTTCTCTGAACCCTTACCGGATTCTTGAAGAGCCTGCAGAGACCGGATTCTAGATGTCCCAGAACGGTGACTTCTTTCGGTCTGGGCTTGAGGGTCTCGATAACCTCAGAAATCAACTTCTGGTACTTTACAATGAAGACGTTGTCATCTAAGTATCCTTTAAGGGTAAAAACTCCATCAATTTCGGGTTCGATACCTTTGATTGACCCGAAGACGTCAAAGACAAAAAGGTTCTTTCCAAGATACTTTTCATACTCAAGGCCAATCCGCTTCATATCTCGAAAGAGGCTCCGGAGGGGTCATATGAGGCAATCCATACGTATTTTCCCCGTTCTATATCCCCCTTTATAGCCTCAAGACCGAGCATATAACCAAATGATGCAATATCCCTGTCTATTATCCCCACTATTTTATTTGAGGAGAGTGCATCGATTATGAGTTTAAGTATTTTCTCCCTGCTCTCCACGGCACCCACCACTTAACTTTTGGAATGAAAGGATAAAACGTTTTTGTTCATGCATGGTCATATAGATGCTTCGTTATCCTACCGTGAGCCAGCTAATTTTAGGACTGCTTTATTGCCAATTTTATGGAAAAATAAGGTTTAAAATACATAAATTTTAACAAACAAATGGTGAAGCCTATGAGGATCCTTCTCGTTGGGGGAGGCGGTAGGGAGCACGCGATAGGCGAGGCCCTCGTCAGGGGTGGGGCCGAGCTTTATGTGGTTTCAGGGCACAGAAACCCGGGCCTGGCAAGGCTCGCGAAGGACTACGGTCTAGCTAGGGAGACGGACGTGGAGAAGGTTCTATCCTATGCCAAGAAGTTTGGCATAGATATGGCCTTCATCGGCCCGGAGGCACCGCTTAGGAGGGGCATAGTTGATGTTCTCGAAGAAAACGACATTCCTGCGGTTGGCCCGAATAGAGAAGCTGCTAAACTCGAAACCGACAAGGCCTTCGCGAGGGCCTTCATGGAGCGCCACGATATTCCTGGGAGGAAGATCTTCCGCGTCTTCGACGATGTTTCCGAGATGCGCGCTTGGATAGATGACTTTGGAAAGCCGGTTGTCGTTAAGCCCATTGGATTAACGGGAGGGAAGGGAGTTAAGGTAGTCGGCTACCAGCTGATGGACAACGAAGAGGCCAAGGCCTACGCGGAGGAGCTGATAAGAAAGGACGGGAGGGTTCTAATAGAGGAGAGAACGGACGGCGTTGAGTTTACCTTCCAGGTCTTCACGGACGGGAAACGCGTTATCCCGATGCCGCTCGCGCAGGACTATCCACATGCCTATGAAGACGATAGGGGCCCGATAACGGGAGGTATGGGTAGCTACTCCTGCTCGAACGGTTTACTCCCCTTCGTCACCAAGGAGGACTACGAGAGGGCCTTTGAGACACTCAAAGCGACCGTTGAGGCCATGAGAAAGGAGGGGACTCCCTACAAGGGCATTCTCTACGGCCAGTTCATGCTGAGCAAAGAGGGGCCGGTTCTCATAGAGTACAACGCCCGCTTCGGAGATCCTGAGGCGATGAACGTCCTTCCACTTTTAAAGACTCCGCTTATGGAGATAGCCGAGGGCATAGTGGACGGAAACCTAAGGAAAGCGGAGTTCGAAAGCAAGGCCACCGTTGTGAAGTACCTCGCGCCGAAGGGCTACCCTACCAAGCCCGTCAAAGGAGTTAGGGTCGAGGTTGATGAAGGTGCCATAGCCGGGACGGGTGCGAGGCTCTACTACGCTTCCATAGACGAGGACTTTACGCTCCTCGGCTCAAGGGCAATAGCCGTGGTTGGAATAGCCGGGAGCCTTGATAAAGCGGAGAGGATTGCAGAGAGCGCGGTTTCGCACATAAGGGGTGAGCTGTTCTACAGGAGGGACGTTGGGACGAGGGAGAGCGTCGAGAAGAGGATTAGGCTGATGAAAGAACTCGGAAGGGAATTCGAGCCGAACTCATGGTGAGGTGGCCGGAATGATAAGCCGCGACGAGATTTTGGGAATCATCGAGAAGTATAACCCCGAGAAGATAACCGTAGGCGTTATAGGGAGTCACTCAGCCCTCGACATAGCCGACGGGGCGAAGGAAGAAGGTTTGCCGGTTCTTGTAGTGGCTCAGCGCGGAAGGCACAGGACCTATACAGAATACTTTAAGCTCAGGAAGACGAGGGACGGCTTAACTAAGGGCTTCATTGACGAGGTTGTAATCCTTGACAAGTTCGCTCAGATCGTGGAAATCCAAGAGGAACTCGTTAAGAGGAACGTTATCTTTATCCCAAACCGCTCCTTCGTCGTTTACACGGGCATTGACAGGGTTGAAAACGACTTCCGCGTTCCCCTCTTTGGGAGCAGGAACTTGCTGAGAAGCGAGGAGAGGAGCGAGGAGAAGAGCTACTACTGGCTCCTTGGGAAGGCTAAGCTCCTCTACCCGGAGGAGGTAAAGCCCGAGGAAATCGATGATGTCGGTTTGGTCATAGTCAAGCTCCCCCACGCCAAGAAGAGGCTGGAGAGGGGATTCTTTACGGCCGCTTCCTACAGGGAGTTCCGCGAGAAGGCCGAGAAGCTCATCAAGCTCGGCGTCATCACGGAGGAGGACTTAGCCAAAGCCAGAATAGAGCGCTACATAATAGGCCCGGTCTTCAACTTTGACTTCTTCTACTCGCCGATTGATGAGGAAATCGAGCTCCTGGGCATAGACTGGCGCTTTGAGACGAGCTTAGACGGCCACGTGAGGCTTCCTGCGAGCCAGCAACTCACTCTGCCGGAGTGGCAGTTCGAGCCTGAGTACACAGTTACGGGTCACGCTTCCTCAACCCTCCGCGAGAGCCTTTTGGAGAAGGTCTTTGACATGGCCGAGCGCTATGTGAAGGCGACGCAGGAGTACTACCCGCCCGGGATAATCGGGCCGTTTACACTTCAGACGGCCGTGGACAAAGACCTGAACTTCTACATCTACGACGTTGCCTCAAGAACGGGCGGTGGAACCAACATCCACATGGCGACGGGGCATCCCTACGGGAACTCCCTCTGGAGGAAGCCGATGAGCACAGGGCGGAGGATAGCACTTGAGATAAAGCGCGCGGTTGAGCTGGACGAGCTTGAGAAGGTTGTTACCTGAGGTGGTCGGAATGAAGTGGAAGGTTGCCGTCATCGTTCGCCTGAAGGAAGGCCTAAACGACCCCGAGGGTAGGATCATCGGAAAAGCATTGAGAAACCTCGGTTATGCGGTTGAAAACCTGAGGGTTCCCAAATACTTCGAGTTCGAGCTGGAGAGCGAAAACCCTGAGGAAGAGGTCGAGGAGATGTGCAGGAAGCTCCTTGCCAACCCGCTCATCCACAGCTGGGAGTACAGGGTTGAGCCGGTGAGCTGAGATGGTGAAGTTTGCCGTTGTTGTTTTTCCAGGAACCAACTGCGACTTCGAGACGGAGAGGGCTATAAGGAAGGCTGGAGCGAAGGCAGAGAGGGTATGGTATAAAACCAGCCTCAAGGACTTTGACGGCGTTATCCTTCCCGGCGGCTTCAGCTACGCTGACTATCTCAGAGCGGGGGCGATAGCCGCCCGTCAGGAGATAATGGAGGAAGTGAAGGAGTTCGCCCGCGAGGGAAGGCCCGTACTCGGGATATGCAACGGCTTTCAGATTCTCACCGAGGCAGGCCTCCTTCCCGGGGCTTTGAGGCCCAACAAAATCCCGCGCTTCCTCTGCAGGTGGGTTCACCTCAGGGTTGCCGATAACGAGACGCCCTTCACTTCACTCTACGAGCGGGGAGAGGTCATAAGGATGCCGATAGCCCACGCCGAGGGCAACTACTACACCGAGGATCCTTCAAAGGTCAGGGTTGTTTTTCAGTACAGCGATGAGAGCGGCAACGTAACGGAGGAGGCGAACCCGAACGGCTCAGTTCTGAACATAGCGGCTGTAGCGAACGAGAAGGGAAACGTCCTCGGGACGATGCCCCACCCTGAAAGGGCGAGCGACCGCTTTCTGGGCAGTGAAGATGGATTGAGGGTTTTCAGGAGCATGGTGGAGTGGGCGAGGGGGTGATTTCTTTATTTTTTGCACAACTGCACGAAGACCTCCTCAAGGGTCACCGGGGCACTCTGGAGGTCAACTACGCTGTACCTAGCTAGGAGTCGTATGATGTCTTGGAGCTCATCGTTCCTAAAATAAAGCTGGAGGTACGTGAATTGTCCATCACTTTGGACCTCGATTTTTTGAACTACCCCCTTGAATTCCTCAACGTTCACGTTCCCTTTAACTTTGGTAATCAGCTTTCGCTCCGCTTTTAGGGCTTGAACTTTCTCAACGAGTTCTTTTGGAGTTCCCTCGGCTATTTTCCGCTTGTTGAAGAGGAATATCCTGTCACAGAGCCTCTCGGCCTCGTTGAGGTTGTGTGTTGTCAGGAGCACCGTGGTGCCAAAATCCCTCGAAAGCTCAAGAATCGCCTTCCATACTTCCCTCCTCGTGAAGGCATCTAGGTACACCGTGGGCTCGTCCAGGATGAGGACTTCGGGTTGAATGATGAATGGCAACGCGAGGTAGACCTTCTGCCTCATCCCTGCGGAGAGTTTCTGGTACCACTCGTTCCTTTTTTCGTCCAAGTCTAGGAGCTTGAGGGCATAGTTAACCCTCTTGTCTGCCTCTTGCCTCGAAACTCCCCACAGCTCGGCGATGAACCTGAGGTTCTTCTCCACGTTCACCCTCCACTGGAAGAGGCCAAAGAGGTCTCTATCTCCACCGAAAATTGTGAAGATTTTGCCCCTAACTCTATCATGCTCACTGATTGAGTCAAAACCATTTATGTAAAGGTGTCCTTTCGTCGGGATAACGAGTCCGTTAGCTATCTTGCACAGGGTGGTTTTTCCGGCACCGTTCGGCCCGAGGAGGCCGTATATTTCGCCTTCTTTAACTTTAAAGCTGATGTCAATCAATGCGGGAATCTCCTCCCGTGGCGTTCTGAGAAAGTCCTTAAGGCTCTTCAAGTCGAGCAGGGACTTTATTGGGGGAGGGTAGTACTTGGTCAAATTAACAGCCTCTATCACTCAGACCACCCTGACAACGTACGTTCTCCCTTTCTTTTCACGTCGAATTAATCCCATGTTTTCAAGATTCTTTATTGCCCTGCAGGCTTTTGTTCTGCCAAAAAGCTGACTGAGCTGTCTCTGGGTTATTTCCTCGTTGTCCAGGAGCAAATCGAGGATTCTCGTTTCAACATCCCCCAGTTCGTAATTAGGTAAGTTATTCACGTCGACCTCGACTCTGAGTATCATCACAATTTTTCCGTCCCCGTATTTCTTTTTCAGAACTTGCACCTTCATAAGGCCCACCTCACGTGTGACCCAGTGTCCCAAGTTGCCTTGCCTTGTTGAAACCCCACCTGAAGGTAAGGTATCCCACAAGGAGCATTAAGGCCGTGATAACGAGCATGTTAATTAAACTTGGAAGGATTTGGGATAACGAGTAGCCGCCACCCATTGTGAGTCTACCCATCTGGAGGATGTACGTCTCGGGGTGAATTTTTGACAGGGGCTGAAGCCAGGAGGGGAGTTTATCTGGCGGGAAGTAAAGCCCGCTGACGAGTTGAGCTGTTATATTGAAGAACCAGTTTAAGGGGTCTTGAGTGGCCTTGGTCGCTATTCTGAATCCCGCTGAGAAAAGGTCGAGTGCGAAGATTAATAGGATGCCGCTTAGAATGACGACCAGAACGCCGAGGTTGAGGTGAATCCTTAAACCGAAAAACAGGATGTACGCGAGTGTTACGATGAAAGTCAGCCCCAGATTCCACAGAATTCGCCAGGCGTTGATTCCGATGAAAATTGATGTTAGAGATGCAGGAGAGTTGTAAAGAACTGGGAATATTCTCCCGAGGACGAATGATGATATGCTTCCCCTTGGTAGGAAGACGAGGTTGTGGATTATTGAGCCTATGAGGAGGTAGTCAAGGTAGTTGGAAGTGCCATACTGAGAGATGTTGGCGTTGATTGTTATCAGCTTGGCGAAGATTCCGATGAAGATTATGTTCAAAGCTAAGCCTATGAACTGTAAAAGCAGGTCAAAGCGCCTTGAGAAGAATACCTCCTTCTGGATAAAGACGAAGGCTTTGACCGTTCTAACTCCCTGCACTGTCTCCATTTGACCACCTGAAACTAATTAGTGAAATTACTTATAAGCATTGCTTTTTTTTTGTTAGTTAATTGTTTCATCTTGTTTATAAATAGATTTCAAGCTTTTATAAAACACATACAGAAAAACTTATGGTTTGTTTCAGACATAGAGTAGAATGCAAAACTTGGAGGAGGTGAGATAATTGGAATTTGAGATTCTGGAAGTCGGATCGTCAGAGGGGATTGCAGGGAACAACTGCAACACTTATTGTAACTGCGACGGAAACTGCGGAGATTACTGCACAATATATTGCCCTGGAGTCTGTATAGAAAATGGACCAATCCCTATACCTATACCGGTATGTTTTATATTCCATTGTGATTGCAATGGGGAAGGAGCTTGTAAGTGTTATTGAAACGTTAGAACGTTTCGCCTTAATATTCCATTTTTAATTAATATAAAAGGAGGGAGCCAATTATGGTGAAAGCATCGAAGTATAACATATTATTCAATTTGAATGGGAATAGCTACATTCTCTACAACACACTATATAACTCAATAGCGAGAATAGATAAGGATCTATTTATAAAAATTTCAAAAAATATGTTAGAAGACATCCCCCAAGATATACAATCTAAATTATACAAGTTTCACTTTTTAGTGAATGATGATTTGAACGAGATTGATGTCATTAAGACTCTCAGGACATTTGAAATTTCTAGGTTATATTCTGCGTCTAGGGTTGGATTGACTCTTACAATGACATATGCCTGTAACCTTAGATGCCCATATTGCTATGAGGGTACTCTAACAGAACGTGCGGAATCTATGTCCAAACAGGATATAGATATTATCTTAAAATTCGCTCTAAACCATAAATACTACTTTCAGCCTAAACAGGACATAAGTTTTGATGTGACCTTCTATGGGGGAGAGCCTCTCTTAAACTGGACTAACTGTAAATATACCCTAAAATCCTTAGAAGCTCTTAAGCAAAGGAACAAAATTAAAGATTATACTGCAGGTTTTGTTACGAATGGCACTCTAATAAACGATGAAGTGATTAATGCTATCAACAAATTTAATATTATCTCAATGCAGATTACCTTAGACGGTCCCAAAGAAATACATGACAGTCGAAGAGTAACTAAAGCAGGACATGGAACCTTTGATTTAATAATATCTAACATTAAGCGTATACTTAGCCATGTTACAAATGAGAAGTTTCATCTTGGAATCAGGATAAATGTGGACAAAACAAATATTGACACAATTCCTGAATTGTTGGATAGCTTAGTCTCTGAAGGCATAACTTCTATTGATGTGTCATTTGGTATCATAAGAAGTAACATTGATGGTTCATGGTACGATAAGACTCTCAGAGGTGAAGAATTAAGAAAATATTTACCTAGATTATGGAAAGAAGCATACAAGAGGGGGTTCAACGTTCAAACTAGACCCAATCACAGGTTATTGTTCTGCATGTATGCTCATCCTTTTTCTTATGTAGTTGATCCTAGTAGAAAATTGTATCCATGTTGGGAAATGGTGGGTCAAGAAGAATACTCTATTGGAAAGATATCCGATGAGGGTACATTGGATATAACCCCCTTTTATTATACTGTCAAAGCCCGAATGCCAACAGAATTTAAAGAATGTAGAAACTGTGTGTTTCTACCTGTATGCGGTGGAGGCTGTCCGATGGAGTCTATTCGAAAAAATGGGACTCCTAATGGTCCTGGATGTTACCTAACTAGGTATTTGTGGAAGGAGGGTCTTAAGTTTTATCTTGCTAAAACTTATCCACATTTATTCCCAAAAAACGAATTGTTTAACATTTTAGGCAGGATACCTGACAAAGAAGAAAGATTAACTACTGCCAATAAATTGATGTTATTGGGTGAACAAGTATGAAGATATACAAGGCTGTTCAAGTATTCATCATCTTTTCTGTTCTTTTGTTAATGTCATTAAGTTTAATCTTAAACAAAACATATACCCCTCCCATTAAAAGTTCCAAAGTAATATACACATCACCGCAGCATACGTGGAGAACAACTCCCGGCGAAATTGCGTCGTTGGTTAACGCTTTTTCCTATTCCCAGCGGGGGAATTTAACAATCACTTATCACTCCACCGGCGTAATCTCGGGGAAGTACTCCTTTCTGATTAAATCTTCCTCAAAGTACGTTCCAATTTACCTTGCGGTTCTCAGACGGCCTGATGTTCTAAAACTTAACCTTACAATCGATGGAAAGCCCGTAAACCTCTCGAGACTCGACATGTACGAACTTAACATTTCCCCTCAGGCCACCGTCTGGGTTTACGTTATCAACGTCTCAACACCCTCCGGAGAACTCTTTGGGAAGGTAACCTACGAGCTCAACTACTCAAAGGTAAAATCGCTCAATTCAAGCTGGATAATCGGAACTCCGGTAACGTGGTGGGTCATAAGTGGAAAGGAACAGAGTATGAACTTAAGCGTGAACTTTCCGGGCGGATATGCGTTCCTCTCAAACTACGGCCTTCTCACATCGTCCACGCGAATAACGGTTAACCCGGACAAGCTCCAAGGGGTAGCGTTCATAAGAATCGGCAGAACCCTCCATCTGAGGGTCAGGCGTATCGACGTAACGGTTTACATCTCCAAATCCTGCGAATACACCAACGATTCCTTGGGTTCTCTAATAGGGGACATCAAAGACGCGATTTCAGAGTACGTCAACATGACAGGAATAGTGCCCGCGGGAAAAGTTGACGTTCTAATAACCACTGAAAAATACGACAACGGCGAGCTTATAAACTCCAACCCGCCGGTTGCAGTACTTGGATGCTCCCGCTGGAACGTTGCGAGCTTAAACTATCTTGTTTTCCAGAATCCAGGATTGATATTCCACGAGCTTGCCCACCTCTGGTTCGGCTACTACTCTGACATCGGGCGCGTTGATGAAAGCCTCGCAACGTACATGGCCCTAACTGCGGAATGCAGAACCTCGAACTGCACCGGACTGCTCGATGAAATTGAGAACTTCAAGGTTCTCCCGAGCTTGGGGCAAAATGTATCGCTTAGCATAGCCTATCGGGAGGGAATAACAAACCCGGAACTCAGGGAGGCGATTATCTATTACAGAGGGGCCTTCGTCTTCAGGTCACTCCAGTTCGTTCTCGGGAACACGACGTTCCGTGAGGGCCTTCACAAGCTTTTGGTGGAGTGCCACCAAAGGAACTGCAACCTAACCGATGTGATGAACGTCTTCGAAAACGTCAGTGGCAGGGACCTCGACTGGTTCTTCAGGGAGTGGTTTTACACCTCAAAGGTTCCCGACTGGTCTGTTGCGAACGTGAGCCTGAAAAAGACAAAAGACGGAGAATACTTCCTGACGTTTGCCATACTGGACAAAAACAACTTCACGATTCCCCTCCAGGTCGAGGTCGTTACCCAAAACGAAAAGCTCATTCGGACCGTGTGGGTCAAGGGCAGTGCAACTGTGAGCTTCGAAACGGATACAAAACCCCTCAAAATAGTCATTGACCCAAACGAGTGGGTTGTAAACGAAAACCGGCTTTACAGCGTTAGGGGGATTGTTGTTGAGGTAAACTAGTTGGAGGGTTAGGTATGAAAACGATTCGGGTGCTTGCGGTTATCATGGTGTTACTTCTGGCCTTTCCCGCGTATTATTTCATCGGCCATATTATTACCAGCAAGAAAACTCCTCTCCAACTGGACCTTTCGCCTGTGGTTGAATGCAACGGCAGTGTCTGCATCGAGATAAATCCCTATATCGAACTAGCTGATGTTGTTTTCTACCTCGCGGGTTGGAACTCCGGTAACACTACTCCCTACTCTCAAGAAGTTGAGTCTTACTTCTCTCTATACAAGAATCACAGAGCGGTGCTTCTCGCTAAAAAAGCCCTGAGAGAGGGTTTGGAGTACGATGCGATTCCAAAGTTTGCACTGGAGCTGAACTCCACGGAGTGGAGCTCTTATCTCGTGAGAAGAGTCCATGGAAACGAAAAGCTCCTCAACGAGCTTTCCATAGCGATAAAAGATTTCGCCCGAGAGTCGAACTTTTCAGCCTTCTACGAAAGTCATCGAGAGTTTTACAGGGAGCAGATAAGACTGTTTTTAAAGGAGAATTCCGATGTTTTTAGCCTTCCTCACTTCGAGGAGATGTTCTTTGGGGAGAAGAAAAAGCGCTGGGTTTTCGTTCTCCAGCCTCTTGAAATGTACTACAGCTACAGTGGCTGGGAGAACAATACGGTTTACGCCTTTATTGGAATCTGCTCAACGTTCAATGGAACTCCATCATACTGCGGTGCCTCCGCCCACGAGCTCGCCCACAGCTTTGTTAATCCAGCGGTGGACAGGCACTACAGGGAGTTTAAAGGGTACAGGAAAATGTTCTCGCCCGTAAGGAATATCATGACTTCCATGGGATACTCGAGCTGGAAGACTTACCTTGACGAGACCCTTGTGAGGGCGTTTGAAGCGTATTATATATTTGAAACGCAGGGAAACCAGAGCGCTGAGAGGTTCATAAAGAGCCAAGAAGCTCTTGGGTTTTACCTTGTTGGAAGGATTTACAGGGCTTACATAACTGACTACCTGCCTAACCGAGAGAAATACCCCACTTTCGAGAGCTTCATGCCCGAACTTGCAAGGCTAATGGGAAACTGGTATAAGGAGGGCTTCTGGAGGAACGTTTCATCGGAGCCAACAATCAAGATGGCCTTCATGGCGTTTAAAACGAAGGGTGTTGAGATATATTCCTCGAACCTCTCAGAGAGTACGTATGTGAGAAGTTACCTTGAGACCCTCAGAAAGGCGGGTTTTAAAGTAAACTTCACGAACAGACTCGAAAGCGGCAACCTTATTGTAATCGTGCCGTTAAACTCCCCAATCGTCCGGAAGCTCAACAGGTACGTGGAGATAAGGAACAATTCCATCGTTCTCGATGGGGTTGAGTATTCAAAGGGAGTTTTCCTCGTTGAAGCCCTTAGGAATCCGGAGGGGGAGGGTTTGTCCTTCTAATGGCGGGAACTCCGGACGTGTTCAAAAGAAAGCCCTCTAAAAGCGGTGACGAAAGCCTGCTGAACTATCATTACTTCATCTACCTGAGGAGTCTTAAGCGGGCAGTCGCTTTCGGATAAGCACACTTTTCGAGGTGCTAGAAATGTTCGTCCGCACAATCTCCGCGGGAGGCTCAATCGAAGAAATCGGAGGCAAAGCACACCACCTCTCGCTCCTAACGAGGTACTTCAACGTTCCGGGGGTTTTGTGGTTACTACAAGAGCATATGAGCTCTGGAAAGAAACCGGAAGCCTGCCAGAGGAAGTTATTGAGGAAATCAGGAAATACTTCCAATCTCCCTACATCCTTGAAGGCAGGTTTCCAGTAGTTGTGAGAAGCTCTGCCACCGCTGAGGACAGTTCCAGGGCAAGTTTTGCTGGTGTTTTTGAAAGCGTAACCAATGTGAACTCATTCGATGAATTAATCAAAGCGATTGAGCGGGGGTTTTTAGAAGCGCCCAGTCGAGGCGCGCGATGGAGTACATGAAACGTCTTGGGATTAGAAGAGGCGTGAAGATGGCGGTCATAGTCCAGAGACAGATAAGCCCAAAACTCCCCGGGTGCTCTTCACCCCCTCCCAAACGACCCTCAAAACGCCCTTGTGGAGTTCGCCAAGGGGCCCCTGAGAAACTCGTGAGTGGAGAAGCAAGCGGCGAGCGCATCCTTCTCCCGCGCGACCCATCTAAAGTCAAAGATCCTCTAATGAGGGAACTCATGGAGATTGGCCTTGAAGTTGAGGAACTCTTCGGTAAACTCCAGGATATCGAGTGGGCCTACGACGAAACCCTCTGGCTCCTCCAGTCGAGGGATGTAACAGTACTGGCGCAAAAGCGCGAGGAAGCCAAAGCGCCGCAGGGATGGCATGGACTCAAAGGAATTCCCGCTAGTCCAGGAAAGGCGAAGGGAAGGGCCTACTTTGTACTTGACGACCAGCCACCTGAGGAAGTGGAAAAGCTTTTTCCAGAAGGGGCTATTTTGGTGACCTATGTCCTCCACGCGGAGCATTACAGCATCTTCGCAAAGGCCTCCGGAATAGTGACGAAAGTGAACAGTGTGCTCTCTCATCCGGCGATAATCGCGAGGGAACTCGGAATCCCGTGTGTTGTGGGTGTTGACATTGAGGCAATACGGGACGGAGACGAGGTAATCGTTGATGGGAACGCTGGGGTCGTTTACGTTAGGAACCCAAGAAAGGTTCTGAAGAGGGTTGAGCTTTGGAAATCAAGCTATGTGGAAGATGAGATTACAATGGAGCTCAGGGAGGAGTACATGAGGGCACTGGAAGAGCTCTCGCCAGAGGAACTTGAAAGGATCATTCTGAAGGCGTTTTCACTTGTTAGGAGGTTCTATTCCACCGATAGGGAGAAGGCTTTCAACGTCTACTCTACTTCATAAACGAGCTTATGGAGGAGGAAACTTCAAGGATTCTTTCAAGACAGTTTAATGTCGTGGATGTCTTTTCCCGTGCTGACCGGGAGAGGAACCGAAGAGCGAAAAAGAGAAGAGGCTCTTTGAAATCTACCGCCTTCTCAAGGCGTTCATCAACTACACGGACGAAAGGGTGGGGGACATTCCGACCCTGCTCTTCCGGGTTTGATGGCACTTGCTTTAACATTTTTATGCTAAAATAAACCTTAAAAATAAGTATTTTTACATTAATCCGTCAATAACTGGAGGGTTCACGATGTTCCCGCACGAGGAAAAGCTCATCCGCGAGCGCTTGAAGAGAGAGCCAAACGAAGTTGAGTGGGCGATGCTCGAAGTCATGTGGAGCGAGCACGCCTCCTACAAGTCCAGCAGGCCATGGCTGAAGCTTCTGCCAACAGAAAACGAGCACGTGGTTATCGGCCCCGGAGAGGACGCGGGAATAGTCAAGTTCGATGACGAGACGTGGATAGCCGTTGGGATAGAGAGCCATAACCACCCATCGGCCGTTGAACCCTACGGAGGGGCCGCAACCGGAGTTGGCGGGATTGTGAGGGACATACTCTGCATGGGTGCAAGACCAATAGCGCTTCTCGACGCGATACGCTTCGGCCCGCTGGAGAAGGAGCGCAACAGATACCTCTTCGAGCACGTTGTCAAGGGCATAGCCGACTACGGCAACAGGATAGGCGTTCCGACCGTTGGAGGTGAGACTGAGTTCGATGAGAGTCTCGATGAGTACACCCTCGTCAACGTGGCCTGCATCGGGGTAATGAGGCCTGAGCAATTAGTCCACAGCTACGTTACTGAAGCTGGCTTAAAGCTCATTCTGGTCGGCAACAGAACAGGAAGGGACGGAATCCACGGCGTAACCTTCGCGAGCGAAGAACTCGGGGAGAACGCTGAGGAGGAAGACCGCTCCGCGGTGCAGATTCCAGACCCCTTCACGGAGAAGCTCCTCATCGAGGCGACACTTGAGGCTGTTTACACAGGCAAGGTTAGGGCCCTCAAAGACCTCGGGGGAGGAGGTTTGACCTGCGCCTCTTCGGAGATGACTGGAAAGAAGGGCTTCGGCGCTGTGATTTACGCGGACAGAGTTCCCCTTAGGGAGCCGGGAATGAATCCAGCGGAAGTCATGATATCGGAGAGCCAGGAGAGGATGCTAATCGCGGTAAAACCTGAAGACGTTGACGAAATCGGGAGGATTTTCGAGAAGTACGAGCTGGAGTGGGCGGTTGTTGGCGAGGTCATCGAGGAGCCGCGCTACATCGTCTACTGGGATGGCGAGAAGGTGGCAGACCTGCCGGTTGACCTGCTCACGGACGTGCCAACAATAAAATGGGAGATGAGGCCCTACAGCGTGGAGAAGGACGTTAAAACGCCAGATATGGACTTTGAAAAGGCCTTCGACCTCGTCTGGGGCAGTGCCAACGTTCTGAGCAAGCGCTGGATTTGGCAGCAGTACGACCACGAGGTTCAGGGTAGAACCGTCCTAAAGCCCGGAAGGGACTCGGCGGTTCTGAAGATAAACGAGAAGTACGGCCTAGCCTTCGTTGCAGATGAAAACCCCAACCACAGTTACCTCAACCCGTATCACGGTGCCATGGGAGCAGTCGCGGAAGTTGTGAGGAACCTCGTGAGCGTCGGAGCTGAGCCTTTAGCCCTCGTTGACAACCTCAACTTCGCCTCGCCCGAGAGGCCAGAAGTTTACTGGAGCTTCGCCGAGACTGTTAAAGGATTAGCGGATGCGGCGAAAGCCCTCGGTTTAGCATACGTGAGTGGAAACGTCAGCTTCTACAATGAAGTTGCCGGAAGGCCGATAAAGCCCACCCCTGTCGTTGCGGGCCTCGGAAAGGTCGAGCTTGAGAAGATTCCCTCGATGGGACTTGAGGAGGGCCTTCTCATTGGCGTTGTGGGGCTCACGAGGAGAGAACTCGGTGGTTCGGAGCTCTACGCGAGGCTTGGCATTGACGGTGGCTTCGCTCCTCGCGTTGACCTCGATGAGGAGAAGGCTAACGCCAAGGGAATCCTTGGGACAATAAGGCGTGGACTGGTTAGAGCGGTTCACGACGTGAGTAAGGGCGGCATGGCGGTCGCTCTGGCTGAGATGGCACTTAATGGCGTTGGCTTCACCGTCGACCTCTCTGAGGTTCCTTCAGAGACTTCAAATCCGCTTGAGGTTGCCTTCAGCGAGAGCCACGGACGCTACATCGTTGCCTTTCCCGAGGAGAGCCTCAACGAACTAAAGGCCATTTTCAGGCACTTCGCAGTAATTGGAAGGGCTGGAGGAGGCGATGTCGTCTTCCGCTGGAACGGAAAAGAGCTCCTCAGAAAGTCCCTTCCAGAGCTTAGAAAAATCCACGAATCCCTACCGAAACTTCTGGGTGAGGAGGAATGAGAGTAGCCACCTACGCCTCACATTCAGCCCTTCAGATACTCAAGGGAGCCAAGCAGGAAGGCTTTGAGACCGTTGCCTTCGGCCCTTCTCGCGTCAAGCCCCTCTACACCCGCTACTTCCCCGTAGCTGACTATTTCATCGAGGGAGCTTATCCGGAGGAGGAACTGCTTGAGCTTGATGCCGTGGTTATCCCCACCGGCTCCTTCGTGGCCCACTTAGGCGTTGAGCTAGTCGAGAAAATGCGCGTTCCATACTACGGCAACAAAGAGGTTCTCAAATGGGAGAGCGACCGGAACCTCGAAAGGAAGTGGCTTGAAAAGGCGAAGCTCCGCCTTCCGAGAGTTTATGACGATCCCGACGATATAGACGGGCCGGTCATCGTCAAGCCTCACGGCGCCAAGGGCGGTAAGGGCTACTTCCTCGCCAAAAATTCAACCGATTTCTGGGAGAAGGCCGGAAGACTCGGGATAGAGGACAAGGAAGACCTTTCCAAGGTTCAGATTCAGGAGTACGTCGTTGGAGTCCCGGTTTACCCGCACTACTTCTACTCGAAGCTCAACGGCGAGCTTGAGCTCATGAGCGTTGACAGAAGGTATGAGTCAAACGCGGACGCTATAGGCAGGATTCCAGCCAAAGAACAGCTTGACCTAGAGATGGGCACCGACTACACGGTAATAGGGAACATCCCACTCGTTCTGAGGGAGAGCCTCCTCATGGACGTCATCGAGGCCGGTGAAAGGGTTGTGGAAACCGCTGAGAAGCTCATGGGCGGTCTATGGGGCCCCTTCTGCCTTGAAGGCGTCTTTACCGAGGAGCTTGAGTTCGTCGTCTTCGAGATCTCGGCGAGAATAGTCGCCGGAACCAATCCCTTCGTCCACGGCTCCCCGTACAGCTGGGTCCGCTACGACTTTCCGGTGAGCACGGGGAGGAGAATAGCCATGGAGCTGAGGGAGGCTTTGGAGGAGGACAGGCTCGATGAGGTTTTGACATAAACCAGTTAAAACCCACGAGGATAGGTTTATATATTGACTCTCAAATGCTCGCAAAAAGGTGGTGCCCATGTGGGAGAAGTTTATCGAGGAGAAGGTTGAGGAGATAAGGAAGATCGTCGGGGATGGAAGGGCGATAATAGCGCTCTCCGGTGGTGTGGACAGCTCGACCGCCGCGATACTTGCCCATAAAGCTATAGGCAATAGACTCCACGCGGTCTTCGTCAACACAGGCTTCATGAGGAAGAACGAACCGGAGTTCGTGGTGAAGACCTTCAGGGACGAGTTCGGCCTTAACCTGCACTACATCGATGCAAGCGAGCGCTTTTTTGAGGTGTTGAAAGGCGTTACCGACCCGGAGGAGAAGAGAAAGATAATAGGAAGGGTATTCATCGAGGTTTTTGAGGAGGTCGCGAAGGAGATAGATGCTCAATTCCTCATTCAGGGAACCATCGCCCCGGACTGGATAGAGAGCAAGGGGAAAATCAAGAGCCACCACAACGTCGGCGGCCTTCCAGAGAGGCTCAACCTGAAGCTTATTGAACCGCTCCGCGACCTCTACAAGGATGAAGTGAGGGAGCTCGCCAAGGAGCTCGGTCTTCCCGAGAAGATATACAACCGCATGCCCTTCCCCGGGCCGGGCTTGGCGGTTAGGGTTCTCGGGGAGGTAACGCCTGAGAAGGTCGCCATAGTGAGGGAAGCGAACGCCATAGTCGAGGAGGAGATCGAGAAAGCTGGACTGAAGCCTTGGCAGGCCTTCGCGGTTCTTCTGGGAGTTAAAACGGTTGGAGTCCAGGGTGACATAAGGGCCTATAAGGAAACCGTAGCGGTTCGCGTCGTCGAGAGCCTTGATGGAATGACGGCAAACGCGATGAACGTCCCCTTCGAGGTGCTCCAGAGGATAGCCTTTAGGATAACGAGTGAGATTCCAGAGGTCGGGAGGGTGCTCTACGATATCACCAACAAGCCCCCCGCAACGATAGAGTTCGAGTGAGAACCTTTATTTATTTTTGAGTGAAAACTGAGACGGTGGGAGTATGGGCGAGATAATCGAGGTGGTCTACGAAAACGGCGTGCTGAAGCCTTTGAAGCCGCTGAAACTGAAGGAGGGGCAGAAACTCACGGTGAGGATTTACCCGGGAGATTTCCTCGAACTGGCCAGGGAGATGAGAAAAGAGGTCACAAAGGAGCGCTTTGAGGAGGATCCAACCGACTACCTTCTGAGCCTCAGGGAGGAGGAGACATGAGAGTTGTCATAGACACTTCCGTTGTGTTTCACCTGTTTTCTAGCTTTTATCCTGAACGAACCGCGGTTGCAGAAAAGATTATTGAACTCGCCCAGCTGGGCGATATAGAACCTTACGCTCCTCGCCTTGGGGAGGTTGAGTTCGTGGCTGTTTTGTCGAGATATTTCGACCGTGAAAGGGTTAAAAGAGCCCTTGACTTGTATAGCGCCATACTCACGTGGATTCCAGAGGAGTTAATAATCGAGGATTTGAAGGAGGTGGCGTTTCAAACCCACCATAAGGCGTCTGATATCTACTTCATCGCAACAGCCATCCATCTAGACGCCGTTCTAATAACCAATGACAGAAAAATGGCCGACTTGGCCAAATCCTTCGGTTTAAAGACATTCTACCTAGTTGAAGAATCCGACGAGTTTTTCAGACTCCTGGGGGTGAGTTCATGATAGTGATTATGGACAACGGCGGGCAGTACGTCCACAGGATCTGGAGGACTCTCCGCTATTTGGGAGTAGAAGCGAAGATAATCCCCAACACGACGCCGCTTGAGGAGATAAAGGCGCTGAATCCAAAGGGCATAATCTTCTCAGGCGGTCCTGACATAGAGAAAACGGGTAACTGCGGGGCAATTCTGGAGCACTACGACGAGTTCAACGTGCCCATCCTCGGCATCTGCCTCGGTCACCAGCTTATAGCGAGGCACTTCGGTGGAAAGGTCGGAAGGGGAGATAAGGCGGAGTACAGTTTAGTTGAGATTGAAATCCTTGAGGAGAACGATATTTTCAAGGGCCTTCCAAGAAAGCTAAAGGTCTGGGAGAGCCACATGGACGAGGTAAAGGAGCTCCCCCCTAGCTTCCGACTGCTCGCTAGGAGCGAGACCTGTCCGGTCGAGGCCATGAAGCACGAAAGCCTTCCAATCTACGGCGTCCAGTTCCATCCGGAGGTTGCACATACCGAGCGCGGGGTGGATGTCTACAGGAACTTCGCAAGACTCTGTGGAGAGATTTAGCTCCGGTTCCAGCCTACTACTGGTTACAAATAAAAGTTTTAAATTCAAAAACTTTTTAAAGTTTCTTACTTACTATATAGGGTGATATCTTGGGCCACACAATATATTACCTAATGGACGTTGAAGAATGGAAGGATTTCAGAATGTTGATAGAGCGAGTTTGTTTTGGCCTTGGCTGGGAGTTTGAGAGCAAACTTGATGAAATAAGGATATTCCCAGCCTGTATTTCAGTCGAGCCCCTACTCCTTAAGAAAAGGGGAAGTGGCTTTGTAAAAACGAATCTCATTGAGCCCTGTCACTCAATATATCTCCTGATTCTCTACTCTGCTTCCGCCTTCGGCTCAGTATCGGTCTGGGAGGACTGATCAAGATAGACTTCCAAAACCCTCACCGGAACGGAGCTTCTCATGAACCTCTCCTCAACGAGGAGCTTAACTATCCTTCCGGGTTCAGCATCCGGAACGGCAGGAACCCAGTAATAACCCGGTTTAACGTTGGCTCCAATATCATCATGAACAAATACTCTAAGGAGATCCTTTTTGACTTCCTCCACGACTCCGTAGGTGTAGTCCCTTCCGAAAGCATGCTTAAAATACCATCTAAACAGCAGGATGATTATTGTAATTATGGAGACGTAGATGTAATAATAACGCAGTTCAGCTTTCCGCTCCCGCAGAAAAACAAATCCTAGAAACGATAAAAAGGCGAGGGTAGAGACACCCCCATAAAAAAAGACGTACTGCTTGGGATCAACGAGATAATGGCCATAACTGCCAAAAATCCAGCGGAGGTAGAGAAGATAAATAAGGCCTAAAACTAAGACAGTGAAAAATGAATTGGGGAGGAAGATAGCAACGGCATTAACACCGAGATATGCCAGAAAACTAAGCTGGAGATGAAGACTAATAACCTCGTGAATGGTATAACCCTTTTTCATTACAAGCCGCGTCGAGAGCGGAAAGTTTGGAACCCTCTGAATTGCCTTAGGGGTAATTATTGATCGGATTATAGACAGAAGGGCTGAAAAGAGGCGCTCACTTTTTTCACCGAGTCTGTATAAGAGCTCTCCCAAGTTCAATGTACTCACCTCTCGTGACGCAGATATTTCCAAGCCGATTCACCCAGGATGTGAACTGCCGTTTCATTATCTAGGAGGAAGCCTACTCCCGAGAGATACGAGTAGTCCCCTGTTCCCATGGATATACCCCAGACCCGATACGCATTGGGAAATGCGGCAGGTACCTCCGAAAAACCGGTGAAATAGTATGGAAGCCAATAGTAATCAGCAAACGGGATCGCGTTTGTCAAAGCATCATTAGGATCCCTACTGTTTTGTCCCACAACTGGCAGAATATCCACAAGGTTGCTATCCGCCGGATAGTATATGAAGCTCACTAATCCAATTGGATAGTATTGACCACTCTTAGCTATGCCAAGCTTATCCTGCATCTCCTTGGAGGCCTCCCAGTATTCTCCATTCATTCCGGTTTTATCTGGATCTAGCTTCCCTTCAAGCCTCTCAAAGAAGCTAGGTGCGGAATATAGACCAAAGTAACGATCGTCTACCAGACAGGATAGGAAGGGCTGAAGGTCAAAGGCCACTGAGGCGTAGGCATTCCAATTAACCTCGCCACCCTCCTCAATCCTGAGGACGTTTATGCCACTGAGAGCGTAAGGGGGTCCAATGATTATCCAGTCAAAGTATTGAGTTCCCGCCCCTTTACTAACTATGGAAACATTCCAAGAACCTGAAAGGCCAGCATCATAGCCAAGCCTCGGTCCGGAAACCCTTCCAAAACTCAAACTTGAGGTAACATTAAGCTCATAGCGCTGGAAAGACATTGATGGAACCGAGTCCGCTATTGAGGTTAGTTTGCTCCACTCCTTCCATACAGCCAGCTGAATTGAACTTCCCGTTGCCTCGTATTCTATGGACGTAGTTTCTCCCTCGTGCTTGCTAACTTTCTCGTTCAGGTAGTCCGGGTTAAGGTACTTTCTCACAAATAACCAGTCAAAGGTTGCACCCCGATCAGGATATTCACTGTCTATCACGAGATAAACGTATTTGAGCGAGTGAAGGGTAGTGTAATCGCTATCGTAGGTGTTAGTTTCATTTCTAGAGAGATCCTTGAAGTATGTTATGCCATCGCTGAGGAGCTCTATAATCTCGTATTTGTGAAAAGCATAGTTTCTATTCGTTGTTATGTCAGAGTCACTATCCTCCTCTGCCCAGAAGGAGTACAGTTCATAGGTACTGCCATCCTCGGTCCTCCATTCGGCCCAGTGTACTGCTAGGGGATCTCCACCATAGGTAATATCATCCGTAAACAGCTGCTGGAGAAGGTAGTAATCATACCAGAAGTCCCAGTCATAGTATCTCCTTCTGCCATCCCACAGCCCGACTCCCGCGTCCCAATCACCGACATAGTTAAAGTTAGGTTTCATCCTGAAGTCCACAGCGAAATCACCCGTGAGGTTAAGGGGATTTTTGTTAACCATTACAAACATGCTGTCTCCCCCAGAGATGGTCAACGTTCCATTCCCGGAACTGTCTATTGACACACTGGCCCCCTGATTAAAGGGATCTACTATCCATTTCTGTTTAAGTTGCTGAAGGCTTTCGTTGAAGTCATCAAAAAACTCAAAGACTTTCTCTCCGCTCCCCCTACTCAGGTGTCCGGTGTTATAATAAATTTTAATATCCGCCTCTGCATAGGTGTAGAGAACAACGTAATAATGACGCGCTCTTCTAGATCTTACGGTGTATGAAAGGACACCATTATTATTGGAGACTGATCTCAGCGTGTATCCACGCCTTCTTGTGGTAAGCCGATTGAGCTCCGTGTAATACCTCTCCGTTAAGTTTACCCTGACCCATATTAGTGCTCCACTGTCGTTCCAATACTCAATCCAGAAAGGCAGGGGGTTTCCTCTACCATCGACGATTCTAATCGATGCCTTTCCCCCTCTCGCCTCTATGTCCCTGATTGCCGTGGCATTCAGATAAACCGGGACTTGATAATCTTCGTACACAACACTGCCGTTTATTTTTGCCAATTCTGAATCCAACCACTCTTCAGCAACTTCAGCATCCGTGCTAGAGCGTATCCACTCAGTCGAATCATACAATGGGTTCCTTAGCTTGTTTGCCATATCCGACAAGTTATTGAGAGTTGCTGTATCGGTAAGAATACTGTAAGGCCATTGTACAACATTGTCTGAAACAATATCTGAAACATCCTCTTCACTTGGGTTAATGGGCCCGTATTTTATTTTAACATCGAGATAGTTCTGCTCTCCTCCCGTGGAGAGTGTGTAAAGTCCCACCCCTGTGTCATCCGCCGTCGTGTTCATGCCCCAGCGCACGAAGAAAGGTGGAGCTAGCGTTAGGTTAGATATTGCCGCATCCAGCCCCGTTGTCACTGCGTTAAAGGTATACCATCCATCGCCCACATTGCCAGTAAGAAAATGCCACTTAGATTCGTCCTTGAAGACAAAATCATCAAGTAGGTAAAACATATCGCCGGGATTACCTCTGGTCTCCAAAGAAGGATCGTCGGAGAGATACATGTAGTAATCACGTGAAGTTGTCGCCTTAATCCAGAGCCAAAGTTTTCCTCCACTGTCCCAGTATTCTATCCAGAATTGAACTGGATTGTTGTTGCCGTCATACACAATTATCGAGGCTTTATTTGATGTATGTGCAACCCATTCGTTCATTGTTTGTCCATTAATGGCTATAGTTCTTGTATCTATCACAAGAAGAACTAGATCACCCTGCCGAACAGAAGAGTTGGTAAGCGTAAACAGAACCCTGTATTTATACGCTGAACCCCCCACCCAGTCCCCAGTACCCGGAACACTAACATTACTGAAGTATAGGTATCCCCGATCCTCCTCATGGAAGAAACCAAGGGGACTCCGAGACAGGTTGAAAAGCTTAGCAGAGGGGGAGACCGACCATATCGTGGTCGAATTAAAGAAGATATCTTCGCCGTAAGTTCCCACAAGGCGAGTAACGCTTGAGTTTCCAAGACCACTAATCAACTTAATCGGCCTCGTTCCCATTTCCGGGTAAGAGAAGACACAAGGATTAATTATTCTGTTGTACTGCCCATTTGTTGCAATGGCATAAACGGGATCCTCAATACCACTGAGATCAACTATCGCATAGGCAAAACCCCTTGAAGGAAGATTCCCATTATACACAACCTTTCCATTAATATCCTTTATTGTCACGTTCTCTATACGGGCCATTATTGCCACTTTGAACGATGTGAGGGGGACTATCTTCATATCAACAGCCCTATCGATCTGAGATGGTGGAATGAGCACTAATCCTCTCTCCAGCAATGAATTTGAAACGGAGTTTAACCAGTACCCCAGTGTCTGATTTCCCATTAGTGCAGAGGTAGTTCCCCCTATTTTTCCCGTCAGCATAAGCTCCTTCATTGTTTCATTGGCTTTATTCGAAAGGTAACGGCGGTGTGTTATCGTGTAATTTACCATTGCCAAAATAGCCCTTTTACCCGATATTTTGAGGGTATTTTTAAAGTCTGTATCCAAGTAGGACAGAGCCCACTGAAGCTTTTCCAACTCCATCTTCTCGCCCTGGGCCTTAACAATCTGATAGTGCACCTGAGAGTACGTGGCACTAAGCAAAAGCAGGGGGATCAAAAGGATGAGAACCGTTGAGTTAACTATAAAGCCCCTCCTCCTCATCATCCCAACCTCCAAACCTTTAAGCTAACACTCACAGGAACGAAGAGACTGGGGGCCTTCATCGCTGAGAACTCCATATTAACATATGGGGGTAGCAGGACCCCAAGGGGATTGTCCGCACTTCCTGGAATTCCAGAGTCATCCACTGCCAGCTTTTTGAACAGACGCAGTATTGCATCATCAACCGCATACCTTTCTGGATTGAGCTCAGTAACGTCAATTGTCATGTAGGGTTCTTTACCAACAAGGATGCTCATTTTCTTTGGATGCATGTTTGTTCCATACAACTTTGCATAATAAGTCAGATTGTAGCCCTTATACGTTGGGTATCCCTGAATTAACTCGGGGAACATCCTCCCATAGGGAGCGTATGCCTGTAGGAAATAATAAATCGCTCCCCAAGACTTGCCTTTTCTGAAACCGTAGGCCGAAGAGGAACTGCTCGCAACTAGAGTGTTTGTCGTACCATTTACCATGATTCCACGGTAGTACTTTGAATATCCAAACCTGTAGAGGTAATAGTCGAGGGGGCCTTCTCTTATGGTTATTCCATTCTCCTTAAACTGAAGGGTGCCTGTGGGGTTTCCCCTGTACATTATTGCAACCCAGTAGTCAGAGTACCAAGGAATGGCCTTAGGAGGCAGGGGGTAGGAAACGCTCATTGTGTCATAAATTCTGTCATCACGGGAACTGAAGAGATACCCACTATAAGTGAAATTGTCGGGATAAAGGGGCTCGGCTAGAGGTATTGCGTATTGAACTGAGTTCACTTTTGAGTTCACCTCAACCTGGACAAACGATTGACCATCCCCGTAGAGGTGTCTCTCCCTGTACGTCCAGTCATAATCGGGGTTAGAGCTTCCACTAGGCCACGTAGCGTCAAAGCCGAGGACAAGGGTGAAGGACTTCTTGTTCAGATCAGAGTAGCTCACTCCACACTCCTCAAGACCATTTTCAACTTCACTTGAAGAGAAGTAAGTGATATTATCAACGAATCCTTTGGATAATCCAGTATCACATATACTTGTCCCATTGCTGTAATAAACGTGAACAGTAGAGACACCTGAGGCCTTAAGATATATGTTTATACCTGTAACGTTCCCGGTGGGAACAATCGTCAAGAACTGAACAAAGCCATAATAACTTGTTACATCGTAAAGATTAATCTTATCGGGACTGCCATGGGACGTTGTATTCGTGTGGTAGGATACAAGGAGAACACTACCGCTCCCAAAACCAACTTCATCGGCGTTACCGCTATCTATTGAGAACTTCAGAACGTTATGACCCGGCTTAAGATAATCACTAAGGTCAACGGTTCCACCGGAGTTAAGGTTCTCCGTGACTTGCCCGGCCGAACTAACAACAGTTAGTGTAATATCATTGTTGGGAACTATTCTTGCGTAGAATGCCCCCTCCGCAGTTATATCACCAGCATCCTCGGGTAAATCCACTGGTATGTCAACTTGAATCGTATTATCCCAGCCAGCAGCAACGATCCTCTGAATGCCAATTAGCTGAGAATACGTATGCTGCGCATATGTAAGATACGCCCTACTCACATAACCAAGGGGTTTTCTGCCTCTCTTGAAACCACTCATCACTGTTGTCGCTACCGTAACATCCCTAGCTGAAGAGGGATTCCCAAAACTCACCAATTTCGTCGAGTTAACATCAAGTTCAAAACCATATCCCTGAAAGTTGTGGGTTATGACATATTTGAGTATTTTGCCCGCCTTACTGGTAAGGTTAAGGCTATGATACTTTGAAATGTTTGAAAGTGCCCAGTAGGTAAGGGCTATTTTTAACGGCGGCATCTCTGGACTTATAAACAGTGACGTGTTGAGAACACCGGTTTCAGTCCAGTTTTCGATAACACTATCATTTACCAAGGATTCGAGAGGGACCGTGCTCAGAATCGTTATCATGTCTTCCGCGGTATATACCGTTTTCATTCTCATTACGGAGGAGTAAACTTGAAACGTATTCTCCTCTACTGAGAGAACCGAGGTGACAACTACGAAAACGATGATCAGGGAAAGGAGTGCGTCCAATGTAAATACAAATCCCGCCCTCCTCATATTCCCCACACCCATAGTTTTATTATGGCAACTTCCGGAATCGGTTCTAAATAAGCTCCGATGTTCCCATCATCGACTATTCTAATGTTTCCGTCGAAGTTAACATTATATGCCCATACTGAGAAAGAAACTTTCCCAGTTAGGGGGAACAGGCACTCCCATGGAATAACAACCCTGTTCTCATTAATTGAAATTTCACAGCTATTAATACTTTCCCCGGAGCCCGTATGAATCACTCTTTGGGCAAAGTAAAGTGTTGCACTTTGAGTCCGGGATACCGCCACTATTCCATAACCCCAAGAGGTCTCATTTTTAAACGTTGAAACTAGGGAAAAGTTCCCGGTTTCGTTGGGGAGATACACAAAGAGCAGAGGATACCCTGAAAGTTCCGTGCTTAGTTTACCAGAGTACAAGAGTAACTTGCTCACACTCCCCGATATCGTATAGTTTGAGGTATATACAAGTTTTCTAACTACTGCTTTCCGTTCTGAATACGTGACCCATTCAGAGCTTTTAATTGAGCGAACAACAGAGAGGTTCATGTTTTGAATTATTTTCCCATCTACAAACGAAAACCCATTCCATCCCGGAAGAAACCAATTAGCAGTATAGTTGTGTATGAAGGTAACGTTTTGAATATTAACCAAAAGAGCTCCCTCGGAGGCTCGGATACACGGGGATTCTCCAATGCTGGGGAAGGATACGTTTATTTTGAACTTTGATTCATCCCAAGGCAGATGCTGTACCTCATAAATACCCCCGTCCGCGTGAACGTTAGTCTCATCCCCCACAATTTCCCCGGTTAGGTAGAGTTTTCCACCCACGTCCACACTTCCCTGGGATTCAACCCCTACGTTTCCGTTAACGTATAGATTTCCGTCCACAATAAGATGTCCAGAAACTGAGAGGTCTCCATTCACATAAAGATCCCTGTGAACGATTACGTAACTTCCAGAGTCAATCGTTAAGGAGCCGTTAACGTACATCTCGGTTGCATTCACTGATCCCTTTACAGTGGAGTCTCCATTAACGCGCAGGGCGCCGCCAACAGATATATATGCATTGTAATCCGTCCTCAAGTCACCGTTTATCGAAAAATCCTCTCCGACAGTAACGTAACCACGGCTCTCAACGGATGCATAGTCATCAACATAAGCTGTTCCACCCACCGTTAAATGTCCATTGCTGTGGATTAAAAGGGGTCCCCTAGCGTAAAAGTCCCCAACGATATTCATATAGGCACTGTTTCCGATGTTAACGGTATCATTGAGGTATGCAGAACCCCCAACCGCTAGGTGAGCATCAGCCTTGGCATAGAGAGCGCCTCCAATCGTGAGATCACCACTAGAGTAAACATGGGCGTTACTCTCAATGGTTCCATCACCCCCAACGTAAATTTCAGAGGCGTTAAGACCCCCTTTGGACTTTATTGTTAAATCATCGGAGACACCCACATATTCACCAGCGATAACTTTGAAGTTATTGCCAACATACATAGAAGCATTGACACATATATGGCTTTCATCAGTAAAAGTATTGTAGTTAACTCCGGAGTGTGTAAATCTGACACTTCCCGAAGAGCAGTAGAGATACAGGGGCTGATCAGCGGGATTACCATACTGGTTAACTATGTCCTTAACATTGCAAAGAGCGCTCCAGTTGACATGCTGAGGAAGATAATTAAGCGTAAAGTTGACCTGTTCCTCATTGAGAAGTATCTCCAATTTGAAATTCCTGCCAAGACTAAGGTTCCTAAGGAAGCTGACTAGACGTCTATCTCCTCTCTGGGCCAAGCTCAGAAACTCGTCCAATTTTTTATAATCCAGATAGTTACCATAATTTGATCTAAGTCCCGGAGTTATCATAATTGACACGTTTTCATCCCAGTTTGGCGGAACTCCCGGACTCTTGAGGAGAACATCAAGCATGGTGTCAGGAGCATTGCTCCTCTCATACCATTCTATCAAACCCGTTATCCCGCTCTTCAGGTTTTCAGAGCTTGCACTAACCATACTAATGAGGAGTATTACCATAACAGTTGCCATGAGTGCATCAACGCTTAACAATTGAGCCCTCCTCATCCAGTCCTCACCTCTAATTCAACAGGCTTCCCCCCATAATAAAGACTCCCATTGACCACGGAAAAACCCCTGTACGTTGAGAGTTTTAGGAATAGGTACCTCTCAAGCGCCAACTGAACGGAATTGTTGTTGGGACCCTCATAGGCGAATACCACAAAGATGTTGACGCTGTCATCAGAGAGATCCGTAGAGTATGAAGATAACCTGCACTGAATAGGAGTATAGTTGAAGGATTTAATAATATTGTTCAAGGGAGCATAGATGCTGTCGTTGACAACGACAGCCATCTGGAGATATGTACAGGCATCCGAAGCTGCATTTCGAACCTCAAAGGAAAGAGTGACTCCTTCCTGTGTGGGAAGAGAGGATGAGATAACCACAACTAACCCGGTAAGAATCACTCCAAGTAGCAGGAGCATTTCCAAAGCGGTCTGCCCCTTACTTCGCGAGTATGACTTCAATCCCACCACCCGGAATTTCCCTAGTTTCAATCCTAAAGTTCGGGGAATCGGCGGTCAAAAGTACTGAGCTCGTATTTCCCGGCGAAATTTGAAGCCTCTCTACTACAATGTACTCTCTCCCCCCAATACTCGCTAAAACCTTCAGAGTACCATTCTTAAATGCCGTGATGTTTATCCATTCTCCCTCCTCCAAAATGAGCGGGGAAGATTTAACGACCATCATCCCCGAGCCAGCGGAGTAAACTCTAGCAATAGTATCCCTAACATCTATTGCAAAAAGCTTGAGCTGGGCAGTTCTTCCAAAGTTTTCAACTTCGATTTTTTCACTAAGCGCAACGTTCATCAAACTAACAACTGTTAAAGAGATGATTGTAACGGCAAAGAGGAGATCCATACTAATCTGACCCCTTCTCATGATCCCTTCACCCTGATGTTGATATGTAAGGTGGAACTCGTTGAGTTATAAACCAAGGAGATGGGCTGGGCGGGGTTCCATTCCACAACAACTTTCATCACCGGAGGAAGGGTGGAAGGCGTGAAGTTTACCTCAAATCGAGTATGTGACGTTGCATTGTACTTCAGAAAGGTCTGGACCCATACACCGGTTCTGTTCGAACCTGATATAATCGGCTCATTACCCTGATTGGAAACAGCCACAGCCACTATAGAATTGCTGGCCCCAGCGGGGAACAGTGGATCGTTTTCCCCCGCAAGGATTATATTAATAACAGGAGAGGTCAGATTAAAAGCCTTCTTCAGGTAGTCCCCGTTTCTAAGAAGAGTGAAATGGGCGTAAACAGTCACCTTGGATCCAGGACCCTGGGCATAAACTTGATCAATAGCACTAGCTATGATATTTGCCGTGCTTTTCTCCTCAACTGCCACCTGCATCAAAAGAGCCTCTCTGGACGAGGTGTTATTGAAGGTCATTGAACGGGCTGAATAGAGGAGCATAATAAGGAGTATCCCAAACACCAAGAGGAACTCCAGCGATATCTGACCGCGCTTCCTTAAAAGTCTCATTCTCCCACCTAATACTAAGAAGGCCTCAAACTTATTTAACGGTTACTCCCTAGGTTTGAAGGAAACGACTGCAAAATTGCCGGATGGGAGTTTTCTGGTTTCAACATCGAAGTAGTCAGCACTGAACAGCTTGAAGCGGTATCTCTCCGGGTCAAGAGAATGCTTCTTGATGATACTTGCCAGCTCATCTATAAAGAACTGGGTGAGCTCGTAGTAGATTAGATCCAGCTTGGCCTTCGTCCAGTCCCTGAACCAGAGGGCCAGGGGAAGTACCGAAAGACCCAAAAGTATCCAAGGTTGGAGAGTAACCGCGGAGAGAACGCCCGTTGCCCCAATGATTCCCCCGAGGGCAACTAGGAAGGCCCGGTAGTTCCTCCTTAGCCCCTTACTCTCCCTCACCTTCTCCTCCCAGATATCCAAGAGGGCCGGATTGTAGAAATCGAAGGCCGTGTGGCGCTTTCCCTTGGCTATTCTCTCCCTTATGAGTAGGTCCCAGTCATCTTGATAGTAGATGACCTCTCCCCTCAGCTTTGCCCTCTCGGCATCTATGGACGAGATTATCCTGATTATGTCCTCCGCACTCTCGTGAGCTATGTGGGAGTAAACTGAACTCTCGTCCAGCTCAAGGGCCACCTCGACGGAGTCCCTAATGGGCTCGGTCATTCCTCTCGCCTCCCCATTTTCTCTGCCTTTCCCCCGACGTCAGGAAATGGACCGTCGTAGAGTTCAGTTTGCCCGGGATAAACGTCGTCGAAGTCGGGCAAACCGCTCAGGAGTTCTTTCTTTTTCGTCTCTGCTTCTTCCTTTGCCCTCATGAATGAGCGCGCGTAGGCCTTTGCTGTGCGCACGATTTCCTCTATGCTCTTACTCTCGTAGATTCCGCTGAGGAGAGTGACAACTTCAACCTCCCTCTCCTTTGGATCTGGGTAGAAACCGCGGAATATCTGCTTGCCCCTTATCTTCCCCGTCAGGTAATCCAGGGCCTCGAATATTTCGTTCGCCTTGAGAACCTCCGGCGGGCCGTGGATGGCAACGAGTCCGTAGAGGGCCGACTCTATGTTGGCCTCAAGGTAGAGCCCCTCGCTCTCGAAGGACTTTATTATGAGTCTCGACAGGCTCCTGACCTTCCCGGCGTCGGCCTTGGCGTAGCCAACTGTAGCGAAGCTCCCGAAGGCCTTGAGGACGAACTTCAAGTCGCTCGCATCGAGTGTCTGTTCTCCCGGAACGTCAACCAGAGCAAGGAGCGATGCTATTCTCTCGACTATCGTGTAGTTGATGCGCTCGTAGGCTCTGCTGATGTCGTCGTTTCCCTCTTTGAGCTTGTTGTTGTCTATCGCTATGATTGAGTCCGCTATCTTGGAGAGCTTGTCTATCGTTATGGCCGCGTTTATGGTGGGCCTTATTCCTTCCTCCCTGAGCGGTAGCGCCCCTATAGCCACCACCAGCGAGTCCGGGTATTCCTCCTTCAAGGCCTCCGCGAGAACGGGCGTTCCTCCCGCTCCTGTTCCACCGCCAAAGCCGAAGGTGAGGAAGAATATGTCAACGTCCTCATAACCAACGACTGAGTTTATCTTCTTCATCACCATTGGTAGGTCGCGCTTCATGGCCTCCCTTCCGAGGATTGGGTTCGCGTTGACCCCCTTTCCCCCGGTGAGTGACTCCCCTATCAGTATTCTCCTCTCCGGGGGGATGTAGCGGAGGTAGTCGAGGTCGCCCTTGGATGTGTTTATGGCGAGCGCCTCAAAATCAACTAAAGAGAAGAGGTCGGCGATTTTGGTTCCGCACTGGCCGACCCCTATGATTAGAGCCCTCAAAGACTCTCACCCCACCACGAGTTGCCTTATTCTGCCGTTCTCGTTGACTATCAGCATCGCGTTGCCCCTGAGGTACTTGACAAAGCCCGTTGTGAAGAGCTCCTCAGCCATCCACCGGGAATTGTCGCCGTAGAGGACGAAGAGAACCATGCCCTTGGCGGTTGAACCCGGAACGACCGCTATTGAGTCCACCATGGGCGCCGTATAGTTGCCCAGTATCACACCACCATCCGAGAGCCTGAAGCCAACGTACGGATTGTAGTTTGAGATGTTGTAGGCTCCGTAGGGGGCAACTACGACGTAGTAGCCACTTCCAAGTGACGTCCCGTTTGAAGGCTTAAAGTGATCTCCGAAGAACTTCCGGAGCGCAAGGACTATCTCGGTTGCGTTGATCCCGACCCCTATGACGGTGAAGTTCTCCCCGGTTAAGAAGGCGTTCTCTATCTCGTATAGGGTCACCGGCGGTATGAACTTGAACCTGCAGAGGTAGTCGATGGCCATCGCAGTGTCGAGCGACCAGTCGTTTATCCTTCCCTCGTCCCTAGCCTTCAGCACGAAGGAGAGGGTCTCGTTCGTGAAGTTATAGCCGAAGTTTGAGAGCAGGTCTGTGGCCCTGACGGTCAGGTAAACGGTCGGCCTGCCGTAGACCCACCTGCCGGCGAAGGAATCGTAGTAGGCCTTGAAGGGCGCCCATCCACCGTTGATGCGCTGGGAAACAAGCCAGTCGGCATAGGACTTCAGCTCTCCTGCCGGAACGAGGCCTTTGAGGATGTCAAGTATCTCTATCGTCATCGGAACGTTCGGTCCGAGGGTGTAGGTGTAGTAGCGGGTTCTGACTATTATTCCCCATCCCCTGCCGTTCCCAACGCTGAGAATCCAGCTGATAGCCTTCGTTATCCTCCAGTCTGTTTCAGGGACTCCAAGGTCTAGAAGGGCCTTAACGGCTAGGGCAGTCTCATAGGGCTGAGGGCCAAGGGAGTTGCCCCAGATGTAGTCGTAGCCCCTCAGCGTGGAGTTGAAGATGTACTCTATCGCATCCCTCCTCTCGCTCTCGTTCAGGAGGCCGAGGCTCAGAAGGGTCTCAAGGGCGTAGAAGTACTTGGTGCTGAAGGTTCCGTTCATATCCCTTCCGTATGCACTCTCCGTCCAGTTGATTGCCTTCTGAACGGTCTCGTTGGAGTGGTAGCACTTGTCGATGACCTTTAGGGCGTAGTATGTGGCCATCTCCTGGGAGGGCTCGCCCTTCTTTATCGGCCACCCTCCATCGGGGTTCTGTAACTTGAGGAGGGCATCGCAGGGGAGCCAGTATGGGTTTTCTGGGGGTGAAATCGCCCCGATGTGCATCGCCGGGATTGATATCGCCATCAGCGCGTATGCAGTCGTCTCAATCGTCCGGGACGGAACCAGGTAGAAAGACGGCCTCGTAAACCAGTAGGTGTAGTTGGCACCGCCTTTGCCGAGGCCCTCAAGTTCGGTAACTAGCCGAGCGGTGTTGAAGTCGAAGGGCCTTACGAGTTCGAGGGCGTAGGTCAGCATGGCGCGCTCCTTCATTGTGAGGTCTCCTGTGTAGAGAAGCCCAATAATCCTCTCGACGAGCCCCTCAGGAACTGTGTAATCGACTGCATGATAGGCTATGACCTTTAGAGCTAAGGCCTCGTTCTCGGGGATTTCAGGCTTGGAGTAGTTGAGGAAGAGAACCGCTCCCTTGATGAAGGGATAAACGTAGGAGTAGCCATACTCACCGAGGGCCCAGAGGGCTATCGCGGTCGGATAGAACGAGGGTTCCGTGTCCGGAACGTAGCCCCATCCATCCTCCCCCTCGGCCGATAGGAGGTATGAAACGGCCCTATCGATTCCGTTCCTGATCGTCTTAATCTTGTCGGCTTCAACATATTGGAGGGCATTTACCAGTGCGACGACAGCATAGCCGGTATCTAAAACATCACTTGCCTGACCGATACGATAACCCCAGCCACCGTCCGGGTTCTGGGCGTTGATCAGCTCAAGCGCGAGCGAGTTTATTTCATCGTTAACGCTCCCCCCGAGGGGCTTTGAGGCGTAGCTGAGTGCCAGAAGGGTGAGGCTTAGCTTCTGGACATCGGTGGTCTTGTCGGCCATGGAGACCAGAAAAGCCGCTGAGCCTCCGATGGTGCCGGCCCTAGCGAGGGGGACGACCATGAGAATAATCAATAGTCCTGTCAGCAATTTCCTCATATTCCCGCACCCCTTAGGAAAGGGTAGAGGGTGAGAATAAATAAACCTTTCTCACTCGCGGATAAACCTTCCTTCCAGTCCCCTTCCCTTTGGGTCAACGTCGTCGCGCATTATGAGGACGACCCTGCTGGGCTCGTATTCGTCTTCGATGTGATACCCCGGAAGATGCCTTACCAGCTCCTCGGCAAAGGCCTTGATTTCCTCGTGCCTTGGCATGTTGTTGATGGTCAGCCTGTTCCTTGAGAAGCCCACGAACATGTAGGCTTTAGCCTCAACGAACATTGGGTTAGCGAGCTTTATCAGCTCGGCGTAGCCTTCTGGATTGTGCATGTTCTCGCCTTTAACGAGGGTCAGCCTTATCACCGTTCTCGTCTGCGCGTCCTTCATCAGCTTGAGAGTTTCCTTTATCCTGTCCCAGCCGTCGGGTATCATCGGGACGTTTACCCTGTTGTATGTCTCAATATCTGGAGCGGTGAGGGAGACGTATAGCTGGGTCGGAAGCTTGTCCTCCCTTATCATCTCCTCAAGCCTTTCCGGAACGGTTCCGTTGGTGACTATGAAAGTGGTAAAGCCCCTCCTGTGGAACTCCTCAACGAGGTCGCCCATGTAGGGGTAGAGCATGGGCTCTCCAGAGAGGCTTATCGCTGCGTGCCTCGGATTCCACGCTTCCTCGAACTTCTCCTTCGGAACCTTCGGGTTGCCCTTGTAGCCCACCAAGAGCTTTCTCTGGGCCTTTATGCTCTCCTCAACGATGAAAGCCGGATCATCCCACGGTTGTGGGAGTTCCGTTCCCAGAAAGCTCTCCATCGGGCGCCAGCAGAAGATGCAGTTGTGGGTGCACCAGGCCAAAACTGGAGTCATCTGAAGGCATCTGTGGCTCGCTATGCCGTAGAACTTCTGCTTGTAGCAGAATCTCCCCTTGGTGAGGCTCTCCTTGAGCCAGTGGCAGAGCTTTACCCCGCTGTGCCTCCCAACGATCTCGTAGTGCTGTTTCCTGAAGAGGAGAGCGATTTCCTCCGGCATGTTCGGGTTGGATCTCACGACTATCGCCATTAGTCTCACCTAACTTCCATCTCTGTTGGGTTGTGGCGGGCGGGTTTTAAAAAGGTGATTGGTCATAGTTGTGCAAGGCAAGGGTCGAAGGGTCTCTCGGTGATCAATGAAAAGGCTTAAAAATGACCCGCCGAAGTGGAGAGCATGAGGCGCTGGACTAACATCAAACCCCAGCCAAAGGCCAGGGAAATAAGCTTTGAGGCCGTAACAATTGAATCAAGACCCAGGGTTAGGCTCCTTCACGAAATAAAAAGGTACAGGAGTGCCTAAAGCTTCCTGAACCTGAACAGATGCTCATAGACGTCTATTCCCACCTCAAGGCTTTCAAGCCAGTCTAGGAACTTGCCGACGTTCTCACCCTCAAAGATAGCCCCGTGCTGTGGTGCTATCACTTTAGGGGAAACCTCTCTCACCATTTTGACCCATGCCCTCAGGGCCTTTGTGGAGCTCATGTACCTCCTGTGGAAGCCCTCCATGTACTTGACGTGCTCATCGAAATTGTCCACGAAGAGGTACCACTCCCCCTCCGGAAAAGCCGCAGCGCCTATGTCCCCGCTGAAAAAGATACCGCTCTTCTCGTCATAGAAGCTGAAGTTGCCCGGGCTGTGGAGGTAATGGGCGGGCAGGGCGTAGATTGAGGAGTTGCCGAGCTTGAACCTCGTCCCTTCGTCGGGTATCTCAATTATCCTCGACGTTCCGGTAACCGCCAAGTGGGGGACGAACCTGACCCACAGTGAGGATATTGCCAGCTTTGCGTTTGGGGTTTCTTCATACCAGAGGTTTATCGTTCCAAGGACGTCCGGGTCCTGGTGGGAGAAGAATATGTACTTAACGTTCATGGGGTCAATCTTCGAAATGACGTTTCTGGCGACCCTATCGAATATAAAGTACCCTCCCGGATCGAGAATTGCAGCCTCGCTGCCGTCAACTATCATGTACTGGTTTGTAAGGATGCCCTTCTCCTCATCGGCTTCCTCTATACCGAGCCAGAAGACCTTGTGCACCCCGTCGTCATAAAGGGGATATGCTTCCGTGTATATCTTCTTAATCGGCATCTCAAACCCTCCCGACCTTTCTCCAGATGTTAATAACGAAATCCCCGGCAACATCTTTTATTATACGCTCAATTTCCGATGGGTTGAGCGAGAGCCTAGCTATCCGGGACTTTCCATCGTCTACGTACCTAACGCTAGTTGGTTTTCCATCTTGGAGAACAAGTTGGAACCGCCTTTTTCCATCAGTTGAGGTTCCTGAAAGGTAATACACACCCTTGAAGTCTCCAATCAGATGTTTTGCCACCTGGAGAAGGGTGCCCTCAGATATCAAGACTTCCTCTGTTTTTTCCAAGAGGAAACCATAGAGCTTTCTCTTAAAGTCTTGGGGATTCTCGAAATCAACTTCAAACGTTCCTTCCTCAACCCTTCTCCGGAATGCCGGCGGAATCTCCATGAAAAGTGCCTCCAGATTTTCGGCGAGTTGCTCTGCGAACTTTCTAAATTCCAGCCCGATCAGCCTCTTAAGCCTGCCATCGTAGATTGCCTCAACGACGAGCTCGTTCTTTTCAGGCCTCAGTTTAAAAGTAAGGGCACTCTTTCTCCCCTTGAACTCATAGACATATCCATTTCGCTCGGTATAAAAAGTTACCGTATAGTCATCCTTCGCGGAGAAAACGAAGAGCTTGAAACCGATCCTGAGCCGAAGTTCGCCTCCCTCACTGACAACGGTGGAGTTGGGAATAGCCCTGATGAAGAGTTCTGGGTTAAGCAGAACCCGTTCAAGGTTCTCGGGATCGGACACCTTAACCCTTTCCACCGCCGTTGGCATTTCAAACACCCAGAATGTTTAAGATCTTCTTAACAAGGGCGTCCGGACCGGCGTTCTTCTCAACGGGAATCATGAACTCTATAACTCCCGCGTCCTCAACTATTGACTCTCTCAAACCCCTCATCAGTATAATCTCAGCATCGAAGTCAACAATTCTGCCTCCCTCTATCCTTAAACTTCCAACAAGGTGGGGAAAACCGAACCCCTTTAGTTCTTCCAGCTCATTCCAGAGTTTCATTATTCTGCTATAAAGAAGGGCTTCGTTGCTAGTTCCCGACATCGAATCGACCAATACCATATCGACCACCACCATCGATATGGATGGAGTTAGCATACGTTAGTTTAGTACTAGAATATTTAAACATTTTCCCGAGAAACTTAACTGACCCCGTATAGTAGGAAATCCGTTAGGATATAAAGGCACATATCAGAACTATGTCCTCGAAGAACAGGTGCTTTCTCGCAATTACTCTGGCCTTCAGGCCGGCTCTCTCGAACTTTCTCAGGGTCTCATCAATTCCAGTTATGGAGCTCTGAACGAGGTAAACCCTTCCTCCCGAAGATATGTGCTCGCCAACCTCCTCGATGAAGCGGTCTATGACTTCCCTTCCGGTTTCGCCTCCGAGAAGGGCCAGATCAATTGGCTCCTCCGGTTCACCGGGCAGGTAGGGGGCGTTGAAGGTTACAACATCGAACTTTCCCTCGACGTTTTCGAAGAGGTCGCTAAGGCGGAATTCAACGTTGTTAATACCGTTCAGCCGGGCGTTTTCCCTGGCCAATTCTACGGCTATGGGGTTGATGTCAACGCCGAGGGCGAAGTCTGCCTTTCTGGCCATCAGAAGGGCTATAAGTCCCGTTCCCGTGCCGATATCCAGAGCCCTCTCCCCGGGTTTAACCTCAAGGTTCTCGGCTAGGAGAAAGGTGTCCTCTGCCGGCTCGTACACCTGCGGATGTAGCTTTATCTTTAGACCGTAGTAGGTGGGCATACAGTAATCCTCTTTCAGCGCTTACTCATTGAACCTATCAGGGCCAGTAGCAACGCTACGAAAACAACTCCCTGCCATGAGAGGGGAGCGGAGCCACTCGTGGTACCTCCACTGGGCGAAACCCAGTCTCCAGTATAATCCACTTGAATCCAGGCTTCCACGCGGGGTGAGGTGCAGTTGGGATCAGTTTTTCTCACGGTTATGTTCAGGTAATCTAAGTAGTAATGCTGGGAATTATATCCCCCAAGGTAATAGTAACCAGACCCTCCGGAGCATAAATTCATGCTAACCCTGTTATTGTTATCGTCGTGCCCTCTGTAATATACACATTTCTGACATACACATGAACTCTTAACTCTAAGAACCATATCAAGAATCTTTCCTGTTACAATGAAAGTTGGAGAGCCCGAATACACAGTAATCGGATTGTCATCGTTTAGGACAACTGTCCGATTTACCAGCACTATGATCTTTGTCTTTGTGGTCTCTCCCTGCACGTAGGAGTTACTGACCATGGTTATCATTATCAGCATGATAGCCAAGGACAGTACCTTCCTCATTGTACCATCACAATTTCTATATAAAAAATCCAAAATTATTTAAAATTTCCGTTTGAAATATGAAACGTTATGGAGGGCACCCGAAGAGGGTTCATAAAAAACCTATCATCAAGGTTCGCTTCGTTAATGGGACTAACGTTCCTCTTTTACGTCTTTATGCTGCCCTTTGAGAAGACACTTGTAAAACCCACAGTGAAAACAAGCTTAATAATTTCGTCGCTTATTTTTGGGCACGTGGAATCCCACGGAAATACAATATTGATTGGAAACGTTGCCGTAATTATAGAAGAAGCATGTACGCCCGTAGTATTCTGGGCGCTTCTCCTAGGTTACATCTCTTTGGACTGGAAGGGGAAGAAGAGCATAATAACACTTCTTCTGGGCTCTATCTTACTGTTTATAATTAATGCGTTGAGGATTCCCCTGATAGTGCTCCTAGTTAATCAGGGGTTCTCGTTCCTAGATGCCCATCAGATTAGTGAATACGTCCTGTACCTACTTGCGTTTTTGATAATTGTGGGACTTAATAGCAAAGTCTGAGTTATTGAATATCGAATTACGTAGAAAAGCGGGAGTGAAAGAAAGGAAATCACTTCTTCCACTCGGTGTAGCCACACCTGCCGCAGGACCAGCGGTCCTTGTGGTTGGCCATGAAAACGCCCGGCCCACAGCGCGGGCAGAACTTGTTCTTCCTGACGACCTTTCCGCCCTTGACCTCGTAGAGCTTCCACTTCTGGCTGGTCTTTTTCTTCTTGGCCATCTACACCACCTCACTCCTCCTTCTTCTGGATCAGGCCGTCTCTAACGAGTATGTACTCGGGCTCTATGTAGAGCATCCTCTCCCTCGTCTCGTAGACCTTGGCGTAGCCCTTGGAAACGTGGCTTCCGAAGTAGCTCCTGATGTACTGGAGGACTGTAGTGTTCGGGTCGAGGTCGAGCATGGCGACGAGCTTACCCTTCACCGCTTCCCTGCTCGGGGTAGGCTCGCCCTCGTGGATTACGTCAAAGTATATCTCCTTCCTCCCGAGGAGCTTGTTCTCCTTAATCTCGGTCACCTTAATCTCCATCACGAACCACCTCCATCTTGGAAAGTATCTCCGCACACCTGCGCTTGCATTCGGGTGTTACCTTTATAAGCACTACTCCCTCGTCGGGCTGGCCGTAGAGGACGACCGAGTTGAGGGGAGCGTAGAGCACTGCGGGGATGGCCGCCAAATCCTCCTCGCCGTTGACGAGTATGTGCACCGGCCGTCCCCTTCCGGCGAGACGGACGGCCTTCCTGACGGCGTCTAATAAAGCTTTCGTTATCGTCCCCGGAGGGTTCTTCACGGTCATGAAGACCGCTTCCGCCTCGATATCCGGGGAGTACTCCTTCCTCTTCGTTTTTAGATCGTAGAGGGCTATGTTTGGCGTGATGCCGAGCCGGAGCAGGTTCTCGGTGACGACGTCCCCCACAGTAACCACGAACCTGCCGTCGAGCTCGTCCCTTATCCTCAGGTATGGCTCGGGAATCGGCCCGCGGATTAACATTCCCAAGGGCCTCTTGAGGAGGGCCCTGAGTTCGGGGGTTAGACGGAAGTACATTTTACCTGACCCTTATGGCGTACTTGCCCGGCACCTTGGCAGCTTCGGGTATACTCTCGCGGAGCTTCTTGGCTATTCTGCTCTCCGTGTCTATGATGATTACCAGGTCGAACCACTCGTCGCTTAAATCCCTGCTCCCGCAGACGGGACAGCGATCCTCGGTGGTTATGTAATGGCAGTGCCTGCAGGCCCTCTCCTTCGCCATGCTCACTCCTCCTTGGCCTTTCTCTTCTCTTTCTCTATCCAGTCGAACTTTCCGAGACCGGGCTGGCGCATAGTCAGGCCTATCTTGTTCTCCCTGATGACCCTGCTCTTAACGCTGACCGCAATAATCCTCGCCCTCACGGGGTCTCCGAGCTTCAGGATTCTCTTGGTTTCCTTCCCTATGAACTGCCTGTTCTTCTCGTCGAAGACAACGTAGTCGTCCATCAGCTGGCTTATGTGCACGAGGCCGTCCATCGGGCCGATTCTGATGAAGGCCCCGTAGGGAGCGACGTCAACCACTTCCCCTTCAACGACCTCGTGGTGTCTGGGCGTCCACATGAGAACCGTGAAAACAACCTCGTGGTAGGTTGCCCCGTCGCCGGGCACTATAACGCCCTCTCCAATCTCCTCAACGTCGATTACCGAGAGTACAACGCCCTCATCCCTGTCGTAGATGCCCTCGTATGTCTCGCGGAGAACCAGCTTTGCGGCCTCCTTTGGATCCATTGTGAACATCCTCGGGGGTATCCTCACGACGTCCTTAACCTTCAGGAGCCTGTACATGGCCTGACCTCCAAAAAGAGTTGAAAAGAGATCACTTCTTTCCAAACTTCTCCTTGTAGAGCTCTACGGCACGGAGTATTTCCCTCTTAGCTTCCTCGGCGTTGCCCCAGCCCTCGACCTTGGTTACCTTGCCCTGGAGCTCCTTGTAGCGCTGGAAGAAGTGGGCTATCTCATCTAAGAATGCCTTTGGAACGTCATCGATGTCCTTCCAGTCCTTGAAGTAGGGATCCTCAACGGGAACTGCTAAGACCTTCCAGTCCTTGTCACCGCTGTCCTCCATCTTCATTATGCCTATGGGCCTGGCCTCTATGATAGTGAGTGGATAGACTGGCTCGCGCATTATGACCATTATGTCGAAAGGATCGCCGTCGTCATACCAGGTCTGGGGTATTATCCCGTAGTCAACCGGGTAGAAGAACGGGCTGTAGAGCACTCTATCGAGCTTCAGCAGGCCGGTTTTCTTGTCGAGCTCGTACTTGTTCCTGCTGCCCTTCGGTATCTCTATGAGTGCGTAGACGACCTCCGGGACTTCCGGTCCGGGCTCAAGCTCGTGGAACGGGTTCATCTCTAACCACCTCTAACCTTTTTGCAGAACCTCTAAGGTTGGTTTTGAGTTTTGTTTTTAAAGTTGTTGGTGAATGGAAAGGAACCAGAAGAGGACGGGAATGTGGGAGCTCTTTCCGATATCATTCGACTATGTACTCATAGGTTGTTTCTCCATCTGTTATGGAATAGACATCCCTCCCCTCCCAGAGGTGATGGACTATCGGTTTGTCAACGATATTGAAGACCCTCTCAAGATCCCCCGCCGACTCCAGCAGGACGGACTTGGCCCTGTCATCTGGCCTGCCCTCAACTACGAACTTTCTGAGGCCCTTAAGCTCGTCCTCCAGCTTTTTCCCCCTCCTGGAGTAGATAAAGCCGAGCGGGGGAATGGCGAAAAAGGCCGAGAGAGCCGGGAAAGCCTTCCTTCCAGTTGACACGGAAACTCTCGACCAGAGAAAGTTCATCCTCTTCTCGGTCGTTTTACTGTGCCTCCGAACTTCTTTGTAGTCTTTATCCCCTCCGAAAAGGCTGAGCATCCCCGAGGTATCTCTTGAGACCCCTATCCGCTGGACGAAGGGTTTTCTTCCCTCTATCTTTACCCGGACAAGCAGGTAGGTTTCTCCGCTGGCCCTGAAGAGGCCTGTACCGTCCCTGATTTTCTTCAGGTCGGAGTCAAACCTTGAAACGTTGAGGGGAACTGGGATGGAAAAGGAACCGCTGAAGCCCCCGCTCCACGTTTCCCTGCTGACGTTCTTTATGTAAACCCTCTTCTTGTTTGAGACGACGTAGTAGTCCGTTCTGAGGACCGCCCGGTAGCTCCCTTCGGCCGAAGGCTCCGTCTCGTAGCTGTAGGTCACGTTTATGAAGCGGGTTATCCTCTCGGGGTAGTGGTCGAGTGAGCTCCCGTTTTTATAGACGGTCTCGTTGGAGAAAAGCCCGCTGTGGGTTATTGAGCCTTTCTCGACGTAGACTGTCTCGTAGGAAACGCTGGTCGTTGAGGGGGCCTTCGAGTAGGCGACCAGTGAATAGGCCCCGAAGATAATGGTTGCTGAAATGCATGCCGCGAGGGTGAGCTTTAGCATGGTTTCCCTTTCAATTCGTCTCATGGCGGGCACTCTCCTCCAGAGGAAAAACGGTCACGGTTCCTCGCCTCCACCGCAGGCTGTGGAGACCCATATGCCGTTGCTCACGATGTCGTAGTCGAGTATCCTCGCACCGTTGTTCAGTGCATAATCACCGCAGGATGTGAACTCCTGCTGGTTGCCGTGGTTGAGCCTTGTGAACACCGTGACGTTAATGTGCTCGCTCCCGCCCGCTGGCACGGTCACGTTCCACTCCATTTTGGTTGCGGAGTGAGAGTTCCCGTTGCTCGCTGACCAGAAGGCATAGCTCCCGGCGCTTGCTCCTGTTCCCGAGAGGTTGACCGTGAACTCGGCCGGAACGGTGTCTGCAACGGTTATTTCAATGTCCTCGCTCCCCGGGTTCGTTACGACCACCTGAAAGACCCACTCCTGGTAGGTTTTTAGTGGTATACCGCTCGTGTTCCCCGAAAGGAGAATCTTCTCTATTCTTGGCCCTTCCTCCACTATCAGCTTCAGTGGGCATGTTGAAACCGAGGCACCCCCGCCTTCCCAGGTGGCGTAGAGCTCGATGGGAACTATGTACTCCCCGGCTCGGACGTTTCCGGTCGAGGCGTGTCCGGTGAAGGTGTACCTTTCACCTGCGTCGAGGCTCACGGGGTTTCCATCGTCGGTCTCTATAGAGACCTCAAGCCCGGAGGGAAGTTCCGTGTAGTTCGGCCCGAGAGCGATGGCAACGATCTTCCCCTCGGGCAGGGAGTTTGTGATGTTAATGACCCCAAAATCGGCCTCGGAGTTTTGCCTTAGTGTGACAACCGCGGAGTAGCCGTTCTCACACTCGAAACCCATGTACTCTTCGCTGTGGGGAACGACCTGAAAGGACACGTCCCTGGTGGACGCATAGCCCCTGAAATTACCGCTTGAGCCAACCACGAGGAGTGACCCCACGAGGAACGCCAGAACAAAGAACGCGCTTTTCATATCAACCATCTCCCATAATTTTGGCCAGAAGACTTCTCCTCCTGACCCTGATTCTCAGGATGTCACCTCTTCCCACGTCGGCGAGGTAGTAGAAGACCACCAGAACTCCAGCCAGCTCCATGGCGTAGGGAAGCAGTGGGAGGTAGGGGCTGATGTTGTAAAGGGAGGCGACGAGCCATCCGGGGAGGATGGAGGGATATGAGTGAACGGTGATCTCCTCCTTGTATATCCTCGTCTCCTTCGGAACAGAGATTCTGAGGCTTATTTCATGGGTTCCCCTCCCCGGGATTTCAAAGGTGTCGCCGTTGAGCAGCTCAACCCTTCCTCCGCTGACGGTTATGAAGTAGTGGAAGGGGTAGAGGGCACTGTTTTTGACGGTGACGTTTCTCTCGAACGTGCTTCCCGGGAGATACCAGCCCTCCCTCTGACCGCCGGCCAGGGTGGATGAGTACGTGAACGTCAGCGTCCCCCATGAGGCAACGGTTACGAAGAGAAAGCCCGCTATTATCACTATCGAGACGACCGCGTATAGGGTCTTGGCGCGGACTTTGAGGTACTTCCTCCTGCCCCTGTCCCTTTTATCTCCACCCGAGAACGTCAGAAAAGCGCCCGCGAGGAGGAAGATGACAACGGCGTAGAAGCTGGTCAGCCTCGCACGGAGCGACTCGATGAAGGCCCCTCCACCCCTTATGATGAGTGGCCTGCCCCCGAGCTCAACCACCTTCCCTATAACGTCTTCCCTCCTAACCAGGGGATTTTCACCGTTCTGCTGGTCTGTGGCGACGTTGTTGTCTCCCTTGGTCACGTAGCCCTTCTCTGTGATGGCGAATACCCTGTGAACGGTCCAGCCGTCTCCCCTGTGAAAGACTATTATGTCCCCGATTTTCCCTCCCTTAGAGAGGGGATTGATGAAGAACATGTCGCCCTTGTTTATCGTAGGGGTCATGCTCTCTGAGTAAGCGTAAGAGAGAAGAACAGGCCTGCCGAGGAGGAAACCCGTCACTGAGGCGAGCAGAAAAACGGTCGCTACTACAACCACGATGTTTTCAAGCAGTTTTCTCATCGGCAAACCCTCTCAAATTTTGGGGCAAAGGCCCCGAAAGGAAATCACGGCCCGCAGGTTCCGGCCACTGCCTCAAAGCTCATCTGGAACTGGTAGCTGCCAAGGGTCGAGTTGGTGTTGTTGAAGATCATGCCAACCGGAATCGGGTTCCCGTTGTAGACGGTGAACTGCAGGTTGTTGGCCGGGCCGGCTATTGGGCTGGTGTAGTTGCCTGCGAAGAGTAGTACACCGTTGTGCTGGCTCTTTATGGTCACACATATCGGGTAGTCGGTTGCATTGTTCTCCCAGAGCTCGTTGCTGACTTCGAACATCTCCTCGAAGACGTAGGTGGTGTTAGGGCTCATGCCGTTCCCTCCCCAGTTGGGATGGTTGGGGTTGTACTGGCTTATGTCCACGTAGAGTTTTCCGGCGTCGTAGGTGACGTAGGGTTGCAGGGCGGTCAAATCAATCAGCTCGTTGTCGTCAGACACGACATCGAAGCTCGCAGTCCTGTCCGCGGAGTAGTAGCGGAAGTTCGCGCCCGCCCCGACTGCCAGGAGCATTCCAATCATGAGTATTGCCAATCCGAATAGTTTGTTCATCCTTCACGCCCCCTTCACTGACCGCACTTTCCGCTCAGGTCTGCCGGCTCCGTGCCGAGCCTGTAGGCCTCTATGTGAACTGACGCACTCTGGGTCGTGTTGGGCGCGTCGTTGCCGACGGTGAAGTCCATGCCGACCTTAACCGCGTCGCCGTTGTTCACGACAAAGCAGACGTCGTTCTTGGCCATGTCGCTCGCGTACACAACAGCCCCTGTAGCGCTGTCGTGGATGTCGTGGTCAGCCCCGTAGAACTGAATCACAGGATTGTCGCTTGTAATCCTCACGACTATGCTCATGTTCTCCTCCCAGAGGTCGTTGCTAACCTCAAACACCTCGTCGAAGTTGTACTCTGAGTTCGGGCTGAGGCCGTTTCCATAGCCCGGCCAGTTCGGGTTCTCAGGGCTGATGTCCACCACGAGGACACCGCCGTCGTTAATGTACGCGTAGGGCTGGATTGGGGTCAGGTCGATGAGCTCGGTGTCATCGGTAACTACCTCCCAATGTACGCTCCTGTCCGCGTTGTAGTCCCTGAAGTTGGCTCCGGCCCCAAGAACGAGCCCAAAGGCCACCAGCAGACCAAAAATTCCCAAGGCAATATTCTTTCTCAACTTTTTCGCCTCCTTAACTGGGAGGCACTGTGGAAATGGAAGCGGGCGAGTGTTTCGCCCCGGTGGTGCAAAACGCAGTGCCTGTCAAAGCAACCACACGGTTGCTCAATAACCAGTAGTCTCCGCAATATATAGGAAATTGTGACTTAACTCAAGGTAACCCGGGCTTACCCGGAGAAAAGTTAGAGGGGTTTCATCTTACGGCGGTGGATGACGCCGACGAGGGTGTACACAATCGAGGCCAGAGCGAGGTGGATGTTGCCGAGGTAAACGGCGACCGTCAGAAAGATAAGTGAAAGCCCGATGTAGAAGGAGCTCCAGCTTATGTCGTTCTTGTTGACGGTCTCCATGTAAACGGTTACGTCCTCCGGAACTTTCACGAGCGTCACGATTCCCCTGTTGAAGGTTATTACTCCTTCCCTCTCAAGTTTGGGAATGTGCGTCTGGATAAGGCTGACGTAAACGCTCTTCCTGTGCTTTCTGTTAGTGTCGCCTTCCTTCTCCGCGATGTAGTCAACAACATCCCTCAGCTCGGCCCTTCCATCACTACCCCTGAGGTACTCTATCATGAGCATCCTCCGGCTGTTGCCGAGTATGCTCGATGAAGCTCCTGTTCCGATCACTTTTCTCTCTCCCCTGGAATGCGACGATTCAGCATTCCATTCTCTCACCATAATAATAACTCCGGCGACAGAGTTAATGGTTAAGTAACTTATACTGGCAAACTATTTAAAGGTGCCTGAAAAGTTCCAAGTTCGTATTCACGCTAAAAATACCGTGAGAACTGCCTGAGGGAAAACAAAGCCCTGAAAGCTTGTAAAAAAGAATCTGAAACTCACAAGCCCGGCAAAAATAATCTCGATGTTAACATGTAAAATGACAAATGGAGAACTCATTGGCATAAAAACAATTAAATTCTCATTGTTAAAAATGCGCCTTGGAAAATACCCATCTGGATAATCAACCGAGAAGGAACGTGACAACCACCCAGCTGGCCCTTAAGAGGGAAAGCAACACTCTTTTAAAGCCTAAGAGTCATACCATGCTTTGAAATGAAGCGCTCAGTAACCATCAAACTCCAGCCGAGCAAGGAGCAGGAAAAAGCACTCTCCGAGTTAGCCCAAGCCACCGCAGTAATCTGGAACAAACTCAATTACCAACGCTTGAGACAATTCAAAGAATTCGGCAGGATTGATTTTAACGGAACAGAAAAGGAAGCTTACCACGAGTTCAAAAACTGGATTGGTGGTTCAACAGTCCAGCAGTTGGCGAGAAAGAACGCCGAAAGCTGGCGTTCATTCTTCGCCCTCAACAGGAAGAAAAAGAATGGAGAACTTCCAGAATGGTTCAGGCCAAAACCGCCCGGCTTTGTCAGGGAGGAGAACGGAAAGAAACTGTTCATTATCCCACTCCGAAATGACCAATACAAGATTGACGGGAATGTTATCGAACTGCGAAGACTTGGAAAGTTTGGGAGATTGAGGATTCAATTCAAGGGGCGGATCTACCTCAAGGGCAAGCAAGGGCGGTTAGAGATAATCTACGATGATGTTAAACGCAAGTGGTATGTTTGCATCAGCTTCTCCAAAGTTGAGGAGAAGATGGAGAAGGGCGAGTGGGTTAAACTCCCAAGAACACCAAAAGGAAACCTTTCAGCTGGAATTGATTTAGGAGTGAACAATTTAATGGCCGTTTACGTTGAGAACGGCGAGAGTTTCTTAGTCAATGGGAGACCCTTAAAGAGCATTGATTTTTACTGGCAAAAACGAATTGCGGATTATCAGTCAAAACTCAACAGGAGTGGAGTCAAAACAAGCAGGAAACTCAAAAGAATGCACGAAAAAGCCAAGCTCCAAGCCAAACACTACATCAACACGGCAGTAAGGCAGACTGTCGAAAAGCTTTACCATCTCGGAGTTTCGAGGATCCTCGTTGGTTACCCGAAAGGAATCGCCAGAAACTCTGACAGGGGTAAAAAGCAGAATTTCCTCCTCTCTCACGTCTGGCGGTTCAATACTGTCATTAAACGCTTAAAGGAAGTCTCTGAAGAGTATGGTATCGAGGTTGAAGTCGTGAATGAGGCTTTCACTTCTCAGTTTTGCCCTCTCTGCGGCCAACGCCACGCTGATGGGAGAATCTTTAGGGGTTTGTTTAAGTGCCGTAGAGAGGGCGTTGTTATGAATGCCGACGTGGTTGGTGCTTTCAACATTTTGAGGAAGGTTGTGGAAAAGATAACCCTGAGCCTGCCGGGTTTGTCGGCAGGTGGGGGTAACTGGCCGGAGGCCCGGCCAGAGGGGTTCTCCGAACCCCCTTCAATGGGAGTGGTGAGGATTACCCCTCAAACCTCCCCGCCATTAGCGAGGGGTTTCCCCGACGGAAACCCCGTCCTTTAGGGCGGGGAGAAGGTCATAACTGGCAAAGGAGTTATGGTTCGAGAAAGGAAGTTGAGAGGGGGTTCGGGGTTCTGGAGCCCTCAATGATGGTAGCCCCGCGGGGATTCGAACCCCGGTCGCGGGATCCAGAGTCCCGCATGCTTGGCCGCTACACCACGGGGCTGTGCCCGTTCGTAAATCCCCGCGAGAAGTTTATAAAGTTTATCCCTCGGAGGCGGTTAGGTTTTTAAATGGAGAACCGGAGGATTTCTGGGTGGGCCGGTGGCCTAGTGGATAGGGCGTCGGCCTCCGGAGCCGAAGGTCGCGGGTTCGAATCCCGCCCGGCCCGCCATAGCAGACTTCCCGCAGGTCTGTGAGTGCTCCCGGAAGGCGTTTCGGGTGTGAATTCTGAGTTCTTACAAGAGGTGCAGCCGCTCAGTGGTGACCGCTCTCATCACCCATCAGGAGGGCTTGGGCGTCATCATCGCTGGACTTAAAAACACCCCCGGGTTTTTAACGGTGGTGGTCTGGATGAGGTTCATCCCGCTCATAGTTGCCCGGCCGGAGGTTCAGATGGCAATAGACGAGGCGATAATGCTCGCTAGAATAGAGGGCAAAGTTCCCGACACGGTTCGTCTGTATGCCTTCTCACCGAGTTCGGTTACAATAGGACGCTTCCAGAGCGTGAGGCACGACGTGAACCTTGAGGAAGCCAGAAGGCTCAGGATTCCAGTCGTGAGAAGAATCACCGGCGGGGGCGCGGTCTTTCACGACGAGTTCGGGGAGATAACCTACTCGGTCGTCATCGGCGAGGACTTTCATCCGGCACTCAAAAACGTCGAGACGAGCTACCGCTATCTTGGGGGCCCTATCGTTGATGCACTGGAGGAGCTCGGCATTAAGGCGGGCTTTTCCGGTCTGAACGACATCGTGGCGAACGGGAAGAAGATAAGTGGCTCGGCCCAGACGCGGAGGAGGGGGATCATCTTACAGCACGGCACATTCATGTACTCCACGAGGCTCGACGTCCTTTCAAAGGTCCTAAGGGTCTCAAAGGAGAAGCTCAGGGATAAGGGCGTCTCAAGCATATGGGAGCGGGTAACGACTCTGGAGCGTGAGGGAATAAAACTGAATCGCTGGGAGGCCTATGAGCTCCTTAAGGAGAGCTTTGCAAGGGCCTTTGGCCTTGAGGAGGGCGCTCTAACAGACTACGAGCTTGGGCTGGCTGAAAAGCTGATAGAGGAGCGATACGGAAACAGAGAATGGAACGAGATGCGTTAGCTCCATTTTCCCTATATCCCGAACTCCTCCGCGAGCTCGTAGAAGAGCTCGTCTTCGCCTAGTTCTTCCCTCAGCTTTTTGAAGTTCTCCTTCAGGCGTGGAAGCCTCCCCTTGGAGCGCCCGAGCATTGAGTTACCCACTTCAACTGCGAACTGGAGGTACTCGTTGCCAACAAGAACCCTTCCGTCCCTTCCGAGCGGCGCCGTCAGGTACTCCGTGGCGTTTATCTCGACAAGGTACCTCTTTGATATCGCCTTGAAGGTCGTGTACTTGAAACCGCTCGCTAGTCCGAGCTCGTGGAGCCTCTTCGCCCTCTGGAGGTCTTCGGCAACAACGTGGAAAATCGGTGGCTGGCTCTTGAGGAATATCAGCCCCTCTCTCGCTTTTTTCAGGCCTTCTCTCGCCTCCTCGAAGGTTATCGGCCTGTGGACCTTTATCAGCCACCGGGAGAGGGGCTTGGCCCCTAACGCCGGCTCCTCGATGATTCCTATTCTCCCGGAGCAGGAGCTGGTAGTGTAGATTCCACTGATGGAGTTTATCAGCAGGAGGATGTCTATTATGTCCTCGTCAACCTTTCCCTCCTTCATCGCAGTGAACAGGCTTTTAAGGGCCTCGCGCTTCGCCTTCATTTCAAAACACCTCGCCACCGGGTTTTTGGGCCAGATTTCAATTATGATATCTCCTCCCGCCACATAACCACTTATCGGGGCGTTTTTCTGGATTTCTGGCGAAAACTTTATAAAGCTAACCCAAAAGCTTAAGCTGGACGTGGCCGGGGTGGTGTAGCCTGGTCAGCACAGGGGACTGTGGATCCCCTAGCCCGGGTTCAAATCCCGGCCCCGGCCCCAGAGAAGTTCCATCAAGGGTTGAATCCTTTTAAAGACCCTCCAAATGTTGCCATCTGTTGACTCATTCTCAAGTAATGTTGGATCACATAAGGTGCTCGTTCATTACCCCTTAAGCCCGCATCTCACGGCAGGTTAAAACGTTCGGAAGACGCTGACTTTCAAATCATTAAAAAAGTTAAAAGAATCACCTGACGAGGTTGAAGAACATCATCAGGATTGAAAACAGGAGGCCTATCAAGTAGTAGTTCGGAACGTAGGGAAGCGGGTCGTCCCAGTTCTTGGAGTTGTCTCCGTCTATGTCATTCATCAAGCCCTTTAACTCCGCCAGGTCTTTCTTCAGGGCCGTGTAATTTCCGCTCTCCTGGTCTTTCTGGATTTTCTCACGGAGTTCCTTGATTTTCTCAAACCTTTCCTCGACCACGGGAATTCCAAACCACTTGGCAATGGTTTTGCCCCACTTTGAGCTCTGTTCATAGAACTTCTCGGCTTGTTCGGAGGTTTTCTGATAATCCTCTTCAATGTCCTTTAGCTCATTAAGCTTCTTGATTACCCCGTTGTATTCCTCCTTGGCAAGGGTGAAGTCCCCGTCCCGGAAGCTCCTGTCCGCCTGCTCTATTAGGTTGTCCACATCTCCGGGTATCTTTATCCCCTCGGCTCTGGTCTTGTCGTAGAGGGAATGGGCTTCGTTCCTCGTCTCTATCACGGTCTCCAGTTCTGGGTCGTTGCACTTCTCCTTGATGCTCTCCCACTGGAGTTTTGCCCCCTCGTAGTCTCCTTTCTTATAGAGTTCCTCAGCACGGGACATGTCCTCTCCGAAGACGCTCTGGGTGTCTATACCCTCGGCCTTCAGCTTGGTCAGGCAACTGAGCGTTTCGTTCTTGGCCTTCTTCGCCTCAATGGCCTTGAGCACGATTTCGTTGGCGGTCTGATTGGCCTCAAGGAACTTTGCCTTGGCCCCCTCGTAGTTGCCCTGCTCCATGAGATTGAGCCCCTCAACGAAAATGGAGACGGCCGGGTTCACGACGTAGCCCTCGGCCTTAACCCCCGTTATATGCTCCCAAACATCGCCGAGAACGGCTTTGGTCTCGTTGAACTTTTCCTCCCTAGCTTTCAGGTCGTCCGCGAGTTTGCTGCACTTCGAGAGTGCAGTCTGGAAGTAGCCCGAGGTTATGAGCTTGTAGAGGTCTTCTCTGGCGCTCTTCTCAAGGTCGTCAACCTTTATCCTTATCACGGTGCTGTTGAAAATCGTGTAATACCTCTTCCCTGCCCGGGTTATGTTTGAGAGGAGGCTTGCCCTGCAGGTCATAGTCTCATCCCACTTCTCGACTATAGTCTCCGCAACTTCCTTGGCATCGTCGAGGTAACTTATGGCGTCAACGCAGTCACCGTTGTCGTAGTACTTTTGGGCGGTGTCTATTTTGTCCCTTACAGCTTTGAAGAGCTCCGAGGGTATTGTCTTCTCCTTCTCGGCCAGGTAATCCTCCAGTTCTTTTTTCCTCTCGGGAAAGACCTTACACGAGTTACAGCAGTCCTTTATCATGTTGATTGCACTGTTGGCCGTCTGGAGGGCATCCTCAAAGTTCCCCTGCTGGTAGTAATCCTCGGCCTCGCTTATGAGCTTCTTCACCTTCACCGTTATGGAAAGGGGACACTCCTTGCATCCTGAGACGCAGGTGGAGGGGTCGGTTACGGCCTTTTTGGCGTCTATTATGGCCTTCCTGGCCTCTGTAGCTATCTTTATCGTGCTCCTGAGGTTGTCAAGGGCCCTCCATGCGGTCTGGATTGCATCGTCGTACCAGCCGGAATCCCTGTACTGCTGTGCCAGCGTCAGGCTCTGTCTCGACTGGTTTAACACCGACTCCGGCAGGGTGCCGTTGGCTTCTGCCTCCGAGATGAGGGACTCAAGTAGCGAACAGGCGACGTTGGCCAGGGCTTCGACGTCAACCCGAACCTCAACGGTTGCCTGCTTGTTGCTCACATAGACCGCAACGGCCCTTATCTGTATCGTCCCGTCGCCAAAGACGTCAGTGAAGGCGTCCTCAGCGGTGACCAGCTCGCTCCCCTGAATCCCCGAGACGTTGACGAGCACCGTTCCGCTCACCGGGTTCATATCAACGAGGGTCAGGTTGAAGTAGTTGTACTCGTAGGTCTCGCCGACAACGAGGTTCAGGGTCGCGGAGCGCAGGCTACTGGCCGAAACCCAGGGAACGCTAATCCCTGCCCACAGTTCAAACCCGAGGAAGGCGATAATGAGCAGGGCCCATACCTTCCTCATTCAGCTCGCCTCCACCTTGCTGTCTATGAACTCAAGGAGTTTCAGGAGCCTTTCCAGATAGAGACGGACATCCTCGGGCTTCCCTACTCCGCTGAGGTCACCGGTCAGGTTGCCAACTTCCCTCCAGAAGTCCTTGGGGGTTAGGGCCACGTTCGCAGGGAGGTTTAGGACGTAGCCCAAAAGCCCCTTGGTGTACGCCGAGACGTTGAGGGTATTGAGCTTCCCGGGGTCGCTGATGGTCTTGTTGGTGTTGTAAAGCTCTTGGAGGTCTTCCATAACGACGACCGCCGGGATTTTTGTGAAGTTCTTCTCAAGGGCACGTTTTATTCTTCCCTGCTCCGCCGTCCATTCTCCCATTACCTTACAGGCCCCCGAACAGGATTTGACGGAGGAGACGTTGAAACTCTTGAGCTTCTCGGTGTGATTTTGGGTTATCCTTTCAATGAGCATGGTCTCCTCAATGCTGGCGTTAATTGCCCTGGTAAAGTTTATCATGTAGCCCTTTACCGGCTCGCTGATGGGGTTGAGCAGTATTTTCATAGAGACTTTCTGGGCCTGTCTGAGGTCATTGAGGGAGTCATTTAATACGTTCTGGAAGTGGACTGACTCGCTGTGAAGGTTTTCACGCATCTCGTTGAGCTTGGCTCTGCAGTGGCCGGTCATTACTTTCTCCCAGCCACCGATTCCGGGTTCTTTACTGAGTGTCTGGAGGTCGTCCTCTGTGAGGGTCACGTTAGGGCCAACTAGGGTCGAGAAGCACTTTGTGTCCTTGCTGAACCCATCGAGTTGGGACTTCAGCTTATTCTTCTCTTCCCTTAAGGCTAAGATTGTGCTGTTCGCCTTCTTCAGTTCATTCTCCAGAGTATTGACCCGGGCGGTGAGCTTTTTGGTTTCATCCTTAAGCTTGCTCTGATTTGCCAGGCACTCACGGTGAAGTTTGCTGTCGTTGACCACTAGGGAAGAGAGATACGCCAGGTCAACCCGTCCGTTCTTCGCTTCCTTGATGAACTTTATGTAGCCACCAATGACCTTCGCCGGTTCGCCCTTAAGACCGGAGTTCGCCTTGAGATATCCATTGTCCGCTGGAGGAATAACCTTGGCCGGTTTCGGGAGAAGGGGCATCACCCCTGAGGAGTGGAGGTAGGCACCCGCAAAGAGCCCCGCGAGGAGGAGGATTATTGAGATTCCCGCCACTATTGGACGCGCTATTCCCTTGGAGCTACTCTCGTAGAGTCTCCTGTACCGTCTAGCCTCGGCCTTCGAGCTCTCAAGGTCATCCCTGCATTTTTCGAGGTCTCTTTGGTATCTGAGACGCTCCCTGTCGCACTCTTCATAGAGCTCTTTAAGCCTTTCAAACTCGCCTTCAAGGGCAGAGAGAATCTCCTCTGGGGGCTTGGCATCCTTCTCCATCCACAGGCCGGGATACTTGGCCGAGCTCCCCTTGGAGAAAACAAGGAGTTCGGTTATCGGGCTCTCCGGGGCAGTGTAAAGTATCCTCTGAATCAGCTCCAGAGCCGCTGCGCGGTCTCCAATACTCGGGTCATCGTAGTTCAGACCCTCAACCCGAACCCTGAGCCTGTCCTTCGCGAGCCCGTACTTTCTGAGGGTCTCCTCATCGTATTTCGGGAGCTTTTCAACGAGCGTTGCTATCTTCTCTGCAACAGCAGGATTCAAATAGGGCTTTTCGCCGAATTCGCCCTTATAGGCGACGTTGTTGCTTTCCTCGAAGTCCGCTATGAGTTTTTTCATTAGATCCTGGAACCTCTCGACGAAGGAGGGGAACTTCTCCGCGGGGAACTTAATGAGGACTAGATAACGGTTATCCCGTCCAAGCCCCCTGTTCTCGTAAAGATGGTCGATGCGCATCCCAACGACGAAATCTTCACCCCTTCTCAGGGCAAGCCAGACGCCAAGGGAGTCCATATCACCGTAGCTTATCCCTAGTTCCTCAAAGTTCACTCCTCCCCCCGAGACGAGTATGCCCTGGGTATCGTATATGGCAACGGGAATCTCACCCATTTACATCCCTCCGGTTGGGAACCACAGGCCACCGAGAGAGGGCACGGTCCCCTTTGAGTAAACCACAAAGGGGTATCCAAAGTCCCCCCCTCGGGAATAATCGCTACGAAGGGCGTTTTCTATAAAGTGTGGAATGCAGGACTTCGTTGAGAGCCCCTTAATTGCCTCCAATACCGTCCCCAAGAAGAGGTAACGCTGGTAAAGTGATGGATAGGGAGTATCCGTAATACCCGGAACTGTGACTTTTCTGTAGGGGATTTTGGATATCGAGGAAGGCACTTCCGAAGAGAGCTCCCTGAGATAGCTCCTTACCTCCCTATAGACCCTCACTATAGAATCCTGGGAAACATTCGGCTCCCCGACGGGTTCCTGCTCGAAGTAGAGGCCAGCCTCCCTGAATATCTTTTGAAGGTTCTCGGGCATGAAGACCCTCAGTGCAGTTTCGAAATCTCCTTTCTCTTGGCCGGAGAAGCTTAGGAGCAGTACCTCCCTGTTCAATCGACCTATTGGGCTCTCCTTCACGTTGTCAAACCTGGCCCCGATGTAGCAGAGAAGCTCCCCCCTCTCAATTGCCGGAAAGTAAGCGACCCAGAGACCGTACTTGTCGATGAAGGGGACGAGGGAAGATGCCAGTGGCTGGTTTCCATGGAGGTAGAGGGGAACGCCCTCGGTGGTGTAGATTCCAAGCCCTATCACGGGAGCAGCACCTCCTTCAGAACCCTGATAATGGGCGTTGTCCTCAGCCACTCAACGAGCTCATCGAGTCCCCTGACCAGGACTTCCTCCCTGAGGTCTTCTGCCGACTCGGGATCGAGGTGCTTGAGGTCTGCTGGCGAGAGGATTATGGACAGTATTATCCTCTTCTTCAGTTCCTTTTCGGGGACGAGTTTCTGAAGGAGGTTTAGGAAGGCAGTGGTGCTCTTGAGGAGGTTTATTATCCTCTTCTTAACTCCCGAGAGGCTGATGTTCAGGAGGAATGGCATGAAGATTGCCCCTATGAGGTCGGCCTTTGTGACCAGGAAGGCAAAGTCACCGCGCCTGTTGCGTTTCTTGAACCTTGAAAGGATGGCATCGTAGGCCCTGAGCTGGGCCTCAAGTGTGGCCCTCCTCGCTTGGAGGGATGACTCAAGGGCCTGGTTTGCTCTTTCGAACTTTCTGATTGCGTTCATTATGACCTCGTAGAGGGTTGGGTTGTAGTTCTTCATGTCGTTGAGGGCCTCCCTAGCTTCCCTGTCGCGCTGATAGAGCTCGTAGAGTATTCCCTCTCCGTCCAGGAGTGGAACTACCTTATCGGCCCTCATCAGACTGCTGAGGGTGTGGGCAACGGCCAGCTTGTCCCTAATGCTTTCGGGAACCTTTTCCCAGTAGATTTCCCTCCTGTAGTTCCTGAAGTCGAAGCGCATCCTTTCCAAGTCGTGGATTATCTTTCTCTTTATCTCCTCGGCTATGGCGTCCTTCTTCTCATCGGGAACGTTCTTCCTGTATCTTATCGCCTCCTTAAACCGCTCCATGTCGGCCTCTATGTCCTGTTCCACAGCCTTTACGAGGTCGTCGTACTTCTTGGTGTCTCTGACTATCTCCTCAAGATCCCACAGAATCTCACCGGCGTAGTCCGTTATCTCAAGCTCCACGTCCTTTAGGCCATGAAGGAACTTCTTACCTCCACCCCTCTTTATTCTGAAGGTGTGTATCGTGAGCCAGCCCTTCTGGGTGCCCTTAACCCCTTGAAAGCCCATGCGCCTGAAGATGCTGTACAGCTCGGCGAGGTCAAGTGGGGTCCCCTCCTCGCTTATCACGAAGGAGTCCTCGTGGGTTCCCTTCCTCTTGGTGACCAGGGTGTAGTAAAACCCGAGGGAGAGTATCGTCTTTCCGCTTTGCCTCGGACCGAGGAATATCGTGACCTCCTCGGAGGTGTCCTCGTCCCGGAGGGCGTGCCTGGCCGTCGCATGAATGAAGTATGCCTCAACCAGAACGAGGATGATTATGCCAAGGTAGCCAAGAATCTTTCCAAAGTGCTGGGTATACGTCCCCTTTTGAAACTCAAGGACGGCCTCTGAGGTCGGCGGGATAAGAAGCACGAAGAGAGGGAGCGGGGCGAAGGCCTTGGCCCACTTGAGCTGTCTTTCCTGTCGGGTTATGAACGCTAGGCCGAGGAGGAGGCCCAGCACCAGAGGTGCGAGAAGGGGAACCTCCCCCCAGTGGGCATCAATCAGTGGGACGAGACCCCCAATGAGAAGCCCCCACGTCTTTCTTGAGTAGGGCGTGAACCTTGTCAACGCGGTTACAGTGACTATGCCGAAGCTGAGGCCGGCAAGTGAGAGGAAGAGCCAGCTCCCGGTTATGACGTTGAGGTCGTTCAACAGGTTCGTTGAGGTGGCGGTGTATTTTATGAGCAAATAGAACACAAAACCGAGAAGGGTGTAAAAGAGAAAGGGCAGTAGGCCAAAGGACTCAAGGGACCTCGGGAGCCTCATTCACTCCCCTCCGGCCCCTTGTTGGCCACGTTGTGTTTTATGTAGTACTTATTGAGAATCTCCTCGCTGACGTCCCTGTTGTTGTACTGCTCGTCTGAGGCAAGGATGATCGCCTCGTCAAAGTCCATCGGTTCCCTCGCGATGTACCAGCCATCCTCAAGTTTGTAAACGTGGTGGAAGATTTCCCTCTTCTTGCCTGACTGATTGAGGGAGTAGTACTCGTCGTAATAGCTGTTGTTCTTCTGGTAGAGGCCGTAGATGTCCTCAAGGAAGACCTTCGGGAAGATTATGGTTATGGCGATGTCCCATGGAGAGCCCCTCGCGGGCATGCCGGTCGGAACTACCTTTCTGGGCTTGACCGTGCGCTCCAGGGTTTCCATGACGACCTCCCTGAGCTTCTCCGTGACCTCACCCGTGTTCTCGTTCACCGGCGAGTTTATGTAGCTGAGAACGCTCTTGAGCTTCCATTCGATTGGGATACCGTCCTCGCCTTCCACTATGCGCCTGTACTTGTCAACACCTGAGTACTCCGGAATTATGAGGGTCTGGAGGAGCTCGCGGAAGGTGTTGAGTATCTTGTTGAACTCGTTCTGGGAGATTGTGTTCAGGCTTGGATTCTGGAGTATCTTCGCCAGACTGCCCTCCGAGGCATCCATCAGCAGGCCAAGGGCCTCCGGGGAGGGCTGAACCTTGTAGATGAACGTCCCCTTCTCGTTTCTCCTTGAGCTGGTCTTTTCCAGGTATTTCTTGAGCTTCTTCATGGTCTCGTCGTACCTGTTCTTGTACTCCTTCCACTCCTTCTGGAGCCTCGACCTAACGTCAACTATCCTCTCCCTTAGGGTACCAAGAAGTCCCTGGAACTTCGAGAGCTCTTCAATCTCAGCCTCAAGCTTCTTTTTCTCCTCAATGAGCTCATTGAGCTTGGAACCAACTCCGGTCTTTGCCAGAATGGCCTCGTATATGGCGTTCTTCGCCTTGCTTATGAACTCCTGCTGCGATTTACTCTCACTGGCCACCTTGTCTAGCTGAATATCCTTGAGGTCAACGTTGAGGCGCTTTCCAATCTTGGCGGTTATGCTGTCCTGTATTGAATCCCTAAGCTTTTTGATGATAATCCAGATGCTCTCATCGAGCCTGTTTATCTCAACGTTGGAAATCGTGTTCGGCTCGGCACCGGGCCTTATCCTTATGAAGCTGGAGAGCTCCTTTCTGCGGGAGACCCTGCTGTAGGCCTTCTCGTATCTGTCGAGGTAGTCCTCCATCTCGACGCTGTAATCCTTACCCCTGAGCCTCTCCCCAAGCGACCTGTTCTCCTGTCTCCATTCGTAATACCTGTATCCGTAGTAGTTGAGCAGAGTCTCCTTGATGAGGTCTATGTAATCGATAAGGTCTTTCAGGGTGAGAACCTCCGGGTTGCCCGGGAAGATGGCCTCAAGCTTTGTAACGAGGTTCTTCAGACCCTCAAGGGCAGACTCCATATCCTCCGAAACTTGGCGGGCTAACATCTCCGGCTCAAGGTTCTTGTCGATGTCCCCGAGGGCGTGGGTCTTAAGGTCATCGAGGACGCGCTGTATTTTCCTTGAAGCTTCCCTGATCAGGCCCTCTATCTCGGGAAGGTCCTTGATGAAGCGATAGTAGTTCCTGAGGAGCTTTGTGTTGATTTCTATTATCTCCTCGACGTCGTTCTCTATCTTGGCCTTCTCCTTTTCGAGGGCTTTGAGCTCCTCCTCGATTTCGCTAAGCCTACGTTCCCTTGATGCTATGTCGTTGCCAACGGCCCTCCTCAGGTCGTCTATCCTGTTGAGGACAACGGGCTTCGCCTCGAAGGTCGCAAGGTCACGGAGGGCTGTTCCTATTTCGGTCTCGTAGGGTTCATAGCTCTTCTTAAGGTTCTCCGGGAACCTGAACCTGTGGAGAACCGCCAGCTGTTCTATCGAAAGGTGGATGTTATCGAGTATCTTCACAAAGGTCTCGTATATCTTCTTGTCAACGTCATCCCTGAAGTCCGTCTTGGCGCTCTCTATGGCTGTCTTGAGCTGGTTTATGAAGTCCAGTATCTCCTCGGGGGTCTTAAGTCCGTTGACGACGTCCGAGAATTTCTGGTCGCCCATCAGAATGCGGGTGTTTATCTCGTCCATAACTGCCTTGGGAGAGTTGTAGTTGAAGGCCATCAAAACTGGGTTCGTCAGGAAACCATAGAATTCCTGAATGAGGCGGGTGTTCTTTATATAGTCGAGATACCTGCTGTAGAAGCTTCCATCTCCACCGCTCGGCTCTATCATCTCCGCCTCCTTCAGGAGACCTATTATTCCCTCTATGTCCTTCTCCCTTATGTCCTCCTCGACCTTCAGGGCCTTTGTGAAGGCTGTAACGGCCTCATCAAGGTCTTTCTTGTTGGAGACCGTGCTCTCGACCTCGTACCTGACAATGCCAGAGGTCATGAGGGTGAACCTTCCGTAGTGGTTCGGCTCGATTTCATCGGATTGGTTTCCGCTCTTGGCGTCGTAGAAGTTCACGAAGGTGTAAACGAAGGCCTCGGAGAACTCCTGAAGGGCAATGTTCTTGGCGTACGCATCGTCCGAGCCCCTAAAGCGGGTCGGCTGAATTGTTGAGAGCACCACGTGATTGAAGAGGACTTCCCCGAACTTCCCCTGGGTGAGTCTCAGATACTCAAGCTCCGAAAGGGCTATGTAGGCGTTTGCCTTCTCCTCGCCCTCCTCAAGGGACGGGAGGATTCCGAAGAGAGTTATAGTAACACCCGGATTGGAGTCCCTTATCCTCTGGGCAAGGTCTATGAATATTCCCGAACCGGTGCCACCGCCGAGTCCGACGACCATTGCAATCTCCTGGGCGCCGGGCTTTATGCTGAATATCTCGTCCACCCTGCCCTCGACGAGGGCCTTGTAGAACATTGCCTTGGTAACGCCCCTTCTCCTGATGGTTCCCTTCGAGAAGCCCGAGCTTCCGTACTTCTGGAGGGCCTCTGTGTTGTCAACTCCGTGCTTCTTGTCGAGTATCCACCAGACCTTAACGAGTTTCTTCCTGTGGAGCTCGTCTATGAGGTTCTTGGTGTAGAGCACCCTCGGGGTGTCGATGTGGAGGTCCTGAATGATGTTCCTGACCTCAACGTCTATGTTTTTCGGCTTGTTCATCTCCTCGGCGATTTTTTCAATGAAGGCGTCTATCTCCTCCTTGTGGGCGAGGTCGTCCTTCATCTCCCCGACGGCTGTGTCGAGGATTATGAAGGTGTACTTCTTCTCCGAGTTCTCCAGCAGGGCCCTGACGAGCCACTCAGTGCGGAGCATCTGGAAGACCAAGTTTTTGCCAGCGCCACCAATTCCCATAATAACATCGGGGAAGACCCGAAGCTCGACCATCCCAAATCACCTCATTCTCCTTCATCAATCAATGAGCGCGAGCGCTCTCTCATACACCGCTCGTAGCCATGCTCCTCTCCCCTGCGGTAGCCCTCGTCGTAACCCTTCTTGTACCACTTGCTCTTTGCTTCCCTGACACCGGTGGACTTTCCTGAGCGGTAACCGGCAAAACCAACCACTCCAACGAGAATCACGAGAACTACCGTTGCAATAAGGTAGTTCTTGGCTGACTTCTGGGCGCTGGCCTTGAGCCTGTTGGCCTCTTCAAGCTGTGCTTGGAGGTCTTTGACCTTCTTCTCCAGGTCGGAAACCCTCTGGTTGAGGTTCTCGTTCTCGCTCTTCAGCTTGCCGTTCTCATCGCTCAGGCTCTTTACCTGTTCCTGGAGGTTGCTTATCTTCTTGTCCTTCTCCTTGAGGGTGCTGTTGAGCTGTTCAACCAACGCCTGGAGCTCGCTTATCTTGTTCTGGAGGTTTTCAATTGTCTGGGGGTCGTACTTGACGAAGAGAGGGAGGAGGTCGTTCTCAACGAAGTCAATCAGGCCGAGGTCTATGTATTCCTTGGCTATCGCCTTAGCCTTGGGGTCGGTGACGTTGTTCTCTATAATGGAGTTGACCTTCTCAAGCTGGGGGTGGATTATGACGAAGTTCTTGGACTCGCTGTCATAGCCGTCGGTTACGCGGTAGTAGATGTGCTCCCCGAGGTCAAAGAACTTGAGAGATAATCTCTGGTTGGTTGGGGTCTGGACAACCTTGGTTGTTATGCCCTCAGGCACGACGCCGTGTATGTGAACCTCAACGACCGAGGGAAAAGAACCACTCTTGGGGCTTATCTCAATCTTGTTTCCCTGGAGTTTAACGTCGAAGTTCCCGAGGTTGCTGGTGTCGAAGATTGGAGTTGCACCGTCCTGCTTGAGGTCTGTAATTATGGTGAGCTTTGTCCCGTGTATGTCCGTGATAACTAGGGTAAAGTCAACAACCTTCTTCTCCTCAATCTGGCTTGGGAGCTCTGGGTTTGTCGAGGTTGTAAGGGCACTGACGGGGCTTAAAAGAAGTCCAAGGGCCACAAAAAAGACCACAATTGCAACCAGTCTTCTTTTCATTACACTCCCCTCCAGTCAATGTTATTCCTTATATGCACCAGCTAACGCTAATTCTTGTTAATAGTATATTTAAGTGTTATTGAACCAGTATTTAGGCAGTACTTATCGATTGGTTCCCAGGTTATAACATCCAAGAATAGTCACCGCACCCATAAAACTTTTAATAACTACCGCTTTGTTAAACTCAGGTGTTTAAAGTGAAGAGCTTCCTCACGGAACAGCAGATTAAGATACTCAAACTGAGGGCGAGGGGGCTTAAGCAGAGTGAGATAGCCGAGCTTCTCGGAACGAGCCGGGCCAACATCAGCATACTGGAACGGAGGGCCCTCGAAAAGATTGAGAAGGCAAGGAACACGCTCCTCATCTGGGAGCAGATAAACTCGAAGGTCTCAGTCGAGGTCAGGCGTGGAGAGGACATCTTTACTGTGCCCGAGAGGCTCTTCCAGAGGGCCGACGAGGTCGGGGTTAAAGTGCCCTACAGCACCGCCGAGATAATAGCCTTCCTCGTGGAGCACGCGCCCGTCGAGGAGAGGCTCGCCAAGAGGGACTTCACGCTCTTTCTGGATGCCAACGACAGGCTCCGCGTCAGTGAGTGCCTGCTTGAGGGAATTGAGGATATGAAGAAGACCAAGAAAAAGGACAAGTCCCTCTAAGCCAAACCCCTTCCCGAAAACCCAATAAGGGCACACGAGTAGGGGATGCGGTGGTAACATGCTCCTCAGGAACTACCGCTTTCCCGGTAGATACGGCCCGGAGTGGGGGAGCGGGGGAATATTTGGGCTGAGGTACCACAACGGGACGCTCTACTTTACCCTCGCCTTCGAGGGGGAGGCCCACTTCATCGACATGAACTCGGAAGAGGAGAAAACCTACGATTTTAGTCTCGTTGGAAAGGCCCCGACGAGCGGCGGCGACACCTACAACGCCGTCGAGACCGTTGATGAGTTCATCTACTTCGGTGGCTGGGTTCACGCTCCCGCTCTTTACAGGGAAGAGGGAAGGATACTCTTCACGAACAAGTACTCCCACGTCCACGCCTACAACACTGACGAAGGGAGCGTAAAGCTCCTCTGGAAGGACTCCATCCACAACGAAAGCGAGTGGGCGGGTGAGGTTAGCGAGATAATCTACGACCCCTACGGAGATAGGCTTTTACTCGCGAGGGAGGACGGGCATGCAAACCTCGGCGTTTACTCCCTTGACAGAAGGGGAGAGAAAGCCGAGAGGCTAATGGAAAAGCCCGCCCTGAAGGGGACGAGGGTTCACGACTCGGTCTTCTTCGGCGTCGGCAAAAACTTCGACTGGGGAGTTACGGAGTTCAGGGTCCTTGACCTTATAACGGGGAAGTGGGGAGTCTTCGAGCCGGGGAGGAGTGTTGACGGGAAGCCCTACCTGAGGCCGGTTCTCGGGGCAATGGCCTCAGCCTACAACCGCGCCTTTGCATTCGTCCGCGGTGGAATCTTTGCCGGAAACCCTCTGATGGGCGAAGGGTTTAGATTTTACCGGCTCTTCGACTTCAACTCCTTCTACGCCCCCTTCAGGGTGAACGCGATCAACCTCGGCGGGGGGATTTTAACTGCCTATAATGCCCACCACGATGCCCTTTACCTGCCCTGGGAGGGTGAGCACATGGAGTGGCTGATGGGCAACACGGTTTCAGGCCCCAGCGTTCTGCTCTACATAGCACCGCCTATGGTTAAGATTGTAAGTGCCCTCGGTGCAAGGGTGACGAGCATCGAAAAGGTTGGAGGGAAGCTCTTCATAGCCACCAACAGCACGCCCAATACGGGGGCCAAGGAGGCGACGCCCTTCGATACCGGAAGCAGGGACATCGTGGTTCTAGATGAAAAGGTCATCGAGGAGAAACCGCCTGCGACAGCTTTCAGCGGAACCTTACCTGACCGAATTTTCGGCGGAATACCGCTGGACGGCTATAGGAGTGCAAGAGCTATCTTCTACATGGAGAAAAAGGCCGGGCTCAGGGTTTACGAATACGAGCTCTCCTTCCGGCCGGATGTTGAGGTCGAGAGGTTTGAGCTGGAGAAGGGCAGGAACGTGATAGACCTGAGGCAGTTTTCCGGGATTGTGGCCTTTGAGGTGGAAAAGGGAGGCGGAAGGTTCAGGGTAGAGCTAATGTAAAAAAAGGAAAGGTCAGGCCTTTCCAATTATGTTGTTCCAGCTCATGCTGGACTCAATCAGTTCGCCGACGGTGACGTAGCGCTCGGAGATAATCTCCGGTTCAAGGTCGGCGAGCTTTTCAAGGAGTTCTTCCCTCGGCAGGGTCTCCTCGTCGAAGACCACGAAGCCCTTTTTGGTGTAAGCGTTTATGAATGCCCTCCAGACGCGTACGTCGTTGAGAACCTCGTACTGCTTGACTGTTGCGCTCTCGAAGTTGACCTTACCGAACCTGAGCTCAAGCCTCGTGAGCTTCTTTTCCGGCCTAACGCTCATCTCCATCACCTCACTTTGCCAGACCGAAGTAGTCCTCTATGTCGATGTAGGTCTTCCTGTAGAGATCGCTGTTCCTCATCTTCTCAACGAACTCCTTTGTTCTGAAGTACTTGTCCTTCTTGTACTCCCAGTCCGGATGGAGAGCCTTCCACTCTTCCCAGCTGTAGCTGAACTGGGCCTGCACCTTGTCCCTGTAGAGCTCGGGAATCACGTTGAAGGTACAGAACGGGACTATCCTTCCGTCGGGCATGGCGTAGTGGATTACACAGCGCTCAACCCTCTCAACGTCGTAGTTGTACTCGTCCATGAAGTGCATCATCCCTAGGAAGAGCGCGTTCTGGTGGAACTTTCCGAGGGCGTCGTAGTTGCCGTGCATGAAGGCGTTCTTTATGAGTTCGAGGACGCTGAGACCCTTTGGAGCGTACTTCTCATCGTAGAAGGAGCGGAACTTCATGAATATCTCGGCACCGAGCTTGAGCTTCCTGAGCTTGCCCATGGTCTTCCACTGCTCGATCTCCTCAGCCTTGCTCTCAAGGTATTCAACGAAGCCCTCAACATCGAGGAACCTGCTTATCGGCACAACGCGCTTCTTCTCGCGGTCGAGGAAGACGTAGGTTGCCGCTCCGCAGCAGTAGTGGCTGGTCATGTAGTAGTGCTTGCCCGTGAAGGCCTCGAAAAACCTCGCTATGTGGCCCGCTATCGGTATCGGATACCAGTCGTCCATTGCTATTGTCCCGTTGGTCTGCTCCTCAATGCGCTTTATTGCCCCGGGTATAGTTATCCTGAAGCGCTGGCGCTCCTTCTTCGGAACCCTGCCCACGAGGGAAATCGGCTGGAAGTTAACTCCCCTAACGATGTCGAGGTGGTTGAGGCCGAAGTTGATTATTGCACCGAGTTCGTGGTCGTTGACGTTCCTTATGGTTGTCGGGACGAGGACTATTCCCGGTCCGCCTGCCTTCCTCACGTTCTCGAATATGAGGGGTATCTCCCAGTGGTTCTTCCAGTTGGTCTGGGGAGTCATTCCGTCGTAGCTCAGGTATAGGGTGTTCGTTCCGGCCTCGCGTATCTTCTTAACCAGCTCCGGGTCAAAGGCGAGCTTTATTCCATCGGTGTTGAGCTGGACGTGGTCGTAGCCTTCTTCCTTGGCCATCTTGAGTATCTCTATAAGGTCGTCCCTCAGCGTCGGCTCACCGCCGGTGAACTGGACGGCGTTTGCGCCTATCGGGTGCTCCTTCTTCGCGTTGCGGAGCATCTGCCTTATCTGCTCAAGGGTCGGCTCGTAAATTGGCTGGCCCTCCTTGGCGTAGAAGAAGCAGTACCAGCAGCTCAGGTTGCAGCGGTTTGTCAGTACTATGTTGAGCAAACTGGTGTGCGAGCGGTGCCTGGCACAGAGACCGCAATCGAGGGGACAGTTAACACCGGTGTTCTCAACGTTGGTGCTCTTGAGCTTGAAATCGAACTTCCAGCGCTGGAAGCGGTAGTACTGCTCGGCGCTCTCATAGTAGAGGTCCGTTATCATGCCCTCGGGGCATTTCTTGGTTATCCAGACCTTCCCGTCTTTCTCCCACACCAGCGCCGGAACGACCCTCCTCGTTTCCGGACAGAGGGAGTAAGTTCTGTGGGGAAGCGGTCCACCGTAGGCACGGCTGGCCTTCTTCAGGAGGCTCTCGAACTCCTCCTCACTTATCTCCGGGAACTGGACTATGTCCCTAATCCTTCGGGTTGACTCCGCGAACTCCTTCTCTCCACTGGGAATTTCACCAACACTCTGGGCCATCAAGCATCACCTTTTCCCTGCTACCCCCTAATCCAACGGACTGATATAAAAGCTTTTGCGTAAATATGAAGGTTTTCCTTCATAGGTATGACCCAGAAATGGGTAACCGTGGGCTAACGTTAAAAGCCCTCCAGACCATCTGGGAGGGGTGATTGAATGTCTGCTAGAGAGATGAGAATGGAGATGTTCGTCAGGGCCCTCCTGAGGAGGGACTTCACGAGGGCAAAGGCTCATATGGAGAAGCTCCAGAAGATGGCGGGGAGCAACGAGTGGGGTAGGGGCTACTCAAGGGCCGTCGAGGGGATTTTCAACGCCCTCAAGGACAACGACACAGATTCCCTCATAGTTAAGATAATGGGAGAGCACAACAGGGAGCTTGCCAGGGAGTTCCTCGAAAGGTACGAGGGGATTGTAAATCAGGACTTCAGGGACGAGTACGAGAAGGGCTATTACACCGCTTGGGTGGAGTTCCTAAGGGCCTACCTCAGCCAGAAGACCCTCGCGTGATGCCTATGGGGAAGGAAGAACTGATGAGAAAGCTTGAGGAGAGGATAAGGAACTGCCGGAAGTGTCCCCTCTGGGAGCTCAGGACGAACGCAGTCCCCGGTGCTGGAAGCTACGACGCCAAGGTGATGTTCGTCGGGGAAGCACCGGGCTACTGGGAAGACCAGAAGGGCCTTCCCTTCGTCGGTAGAGCTGGAAAGGTGCTTGACGAGCTTTTGGAAGGGATAGGCCTGACGAGGGAGGAAGTTTACATAACCAACATCGTCAAGTGCCGGCCCCCGAACAACCGCGACCCAACGGAGGAGGAGATAAGGGCCTGCTCGCCCTACCTCGACAGGCAGATAGACATAATCCGGCCGAAGGTCATAGTCCCGCTCGGGAGGCACTCAATGAGGTACATCCTTGAGAAGTTTGGATTTGAGCCAGAGCCGATAAGCAAGATACACGGAAAGACCTTCGAGGCATATACTCTCTTCGGCAAAATCGTCATTATGCCAACCTATCACCCGGCTGCGGCCCTCTACAGACCACCCATAAGGGAAGAGCTTGAAAGGGACTTCAGGAAGTTAGGGGAGCTTTTAAAGGAGCTTGGCTGAAGAGGAAAGCTCTGAGGGAGTTTTTGAGGTATTAAAGATAAAGTTGCAGTTCTTTCCCCTTTTTCAGCCCGAAAAAACATGGGATGCGGTGGACTTCTCCGCGCCACAAAGCCCTAGTTTATTCGATGAAGTACTTAATTTTTCGCGATTTTTTCCATAATTTTTGAAAATGTCTAAAATTTGCCATATATACAGGAAAAATCTCGAAAGATTTTTATAACCTCTTGGTTCGTTTCTTCCGCAACATTGGGAGGTGATGGTATGGCTGGCTTCGGTGTGCTTTCCCTGTTGCCACCACTCGTGGCCATTATACTCGCAATATGGACGAAGAGGGTAATCCTCGCGCTCTTCACGGGGGTATGGATAGGGGGAGTTATGGTATCTGGATGGAACCCACTGAGTGGAACTACCCAGACAATCAACTGGATAGTTGCCAACGCCACCGACGACTGGAACGTCAAAATACTCCTCTTCGACTTCTTGATTGGGGCGGGAGTTGGCCTCATCTACAAATCCGGAGGGGCCTTTGCCGTTGGAAGAGCACTCGCCGGAAGAGTCCGCACGAGCAGGGGGGCATCGCTGATAGGCTGGCTCCTCGGGATTCTCGTGTTCTTCGACGACTACACCAACACCATAATCGTCGGAAACACAATGAGGCCCATAACCGACAGGATGAGGGTTTCGCGCGAGATGCTAGCCTACATAGACGACTCAACCGCTGCCCCCGTCGCGGGACTGGCGCTCGTCTCGACGTGGATAGGCTACGAGGTCGGGCTCATCGGCAAGGCCTTCGACAAGCTCAGCGTTGACCTGAGCGCGACCAACGGTGCCTACTGGGTGTGGCTCCACAGCGTCCCGTACAGGTTCTACTCGATATTCGCCATCCTGCTCGTCCTCATAGTGGCCCTGAGCCACCGCCATTTCGGGGCCATGCTCCACGCAGAGTATCGCGCGAGGACAACGGGAAAGGTTCTCCGCGACGGTGCGAGGCCACTGATGACGACGGAGGTTGACCTCGGGTTGCCGAAGGAAGAGGGAAGCGTCCACGTTTTCGTCTGGCCCATAGTGACGCTGATCTTCGTCACCCTCTACGGCATGTGGTACACTGGAGGGGGTAGCAAAACCTACGCGGAAGGTGGCCTGATGGCCGTTCTCGGGAACTCGGACTCTGCACTGGCCCTCCTCTGGGGAAGCTTCGCTATGGTTGTGGTTGCCTTCACCCTCGTCCTGCTCCTGAGGCAGATGACAGTTGAAGAGGCTGAGGACGCTATAATCAGGGGCATGAAGCAGATGGTAATAGCGAACACTATCCTTCTCTTGGCATGGAGCATCAAGAGCGCCACCGATGCCGTTGGAACCGCGTCGTACGTTGTTGGCCTTGCCAATAGCGCCGGTGTAAGCGGGGGTTGGGTTCCGCTGATAGTGTTCCTCGTGGCGATGTTCGTATCCTTCACAACTGGAACGAGCTGGGGAACCTTCAGCGTGATGATGCCCATAGCAATACCGCTCGCATACGGTGTAACTGGAAGAATCGGCCCGGAGGTCTTCGCAAGCATTGGGGCAGTCTTCGCCGGCGGTATCTTCGGAGACCACTGCTCGCCCATAAGCGACACAACGATTATGAGCTCGATGTTCAGCGGTTCTGACCACATAGACCACGTCAGGACGCAGGTACCCTACGCCTTCACGGCTTCGAGCGTGGGACTGGTGCTGTACCTCCTCTTCGGCTTCGGCGTGAGGAACCTCGCGGTGCTCCTCCTCCTTGGTCTGGTATTGCTCGTCGGTGCATGGTACTTCCTGAGCGAGTGGTACGGGAGAAAGTACGGGATTCCAGGGGGAAGGGTGCCAGTTTATGTGGCCGAGGACTGACTCCCCCAACCTTTTTAACTCCCCTCTCAAGCTTTCCCCGGTGGTGCAATGCTGATCAGGGCATTCGTTCCAGCCCACATAACTGCTTTCTTCGCCCCCCTGAGGAAAGAAGACCCCCTCCAGACGGGTTCAGTTGGGGCCGGCGTGAACCTCTCAAAGGGCACCAACGTCTTCGCGAGCATCGAAACAGGAACCCTTGAGAGGCACATACACGTGGCATTCAACGGCGAACCCGTGAAGAGGAATGAGGCGATAATAAGCTACTCCGTTGCGGAAGAGATAGTTCCGGAGGATTTTATCGGGGAGGTTGAAATCTGGCAGTACTTCGACTTTCCCAACGGCTACGGCTTTGGGAACAGCGCGGGAGGGGCCCTCGGGACGGCCCTGAGCCTCGGCTACGCCTTCGGTGGAACATGGCTGGGTATGGCCAGGATAGCTCACAGGTACGAGGTCATGCACGGCGGCGGCCTCGGAGACGTTGTTGCCCAGCTGACCGGGGGAATTGAGGTTCGCGTTAAAGCAGGCGGGCCCGGAATAGGCGTTACCGACAACCTCTTCTTCGAGGACTACAGGGTTTTAGTTGTCCCCCTCGGGCCCCTGCACACCAGAGAAGTCCTTGACGGCGACGCCATCAAGTCAATCGAGGTGGAGGGAAGGAGGGCCCTTGAGGGCCTCCTCAGGGAGCCGAGCCCCGAGAGGATGATGCTCCTCGCGAGGAACTTCGCAGAGAAAACCGGTCTCCTGGGCGGTGAACTCCTTGAGCTTGCGAGGGAACTCGATAGGGTAATTTCTAGCCCCAGCTCGATGATAATGCTCGGGAAGGGGCTCTTTGCTTTAGTCAGGGGGGAAGAACTTGGCAGGGCCAAGAACCTTCTGGCCGATTTGGATGTTCCCTACGACGTTGCGGATATCTACACGGAGAGGCCGAGGGTAGGAAGGTGGGTGGGCTAACCTTTTATCCTCCTCGCCCTATTTCCTCAGGTGGTGAATATGGGAGACATGCGCTACTCAGAACTTGCTGACCTCTACAGGAGGCTTGAAAAGACCACCCTTAAGACCCTCAAGACGAAATTCGTCGCGGACTTCCTGAAGAAAACGCCCGATGAGCTCCTTGAGATAATCCCCTACCTCATCCTCGGCAAGGTCTTCCCCGACTGGGACGAGAGGGAACTTGGTGTCGGTGAAAAGCTCCTGATAAAGGCCGTCGCGATGGCCACAGGCGTTCCGGAGAGGGAAATAGAGAACTCGATAAAGGACACGGGTGATCTCGGCGAGAGCGTGGCCCTGGCTTTGAAGAAGAGGAAGCAGAAGAGCTTTTTCAGCCAGCCCCTGACGATAAAGCGCGTTTACGAAACCTTTGTCAAGGTTGCCGAGGCTCAAGGGGAGGGAAGCCAGGACAGGAAGATGAAGTACCTCGCAAACCTCTTTATGGATGCCCAGCCGGAGGAGGGGAAGTACATAGCGAGAACCGTTCTCGGGACGATGAGAACCGGCGTCGCCGAGGGGATCTTAAGGGATGCAATAGCCGAGGCCTTCAGGGTCAAGCCCGAGCTCGTGGAGAGGGCCTACATGCTGACGAGCGACTTTGGATACGTGGCAAAGGTGGCGAAGCTTGAGGGCAACGAGGGTCTGGCAAAGGTTCAGATACAGATAGGCAAGCCGATAAGGCCGATGCTTGCCCAGAACGCCGCGAGCGTTAAGGATGCCCTCCTTGAGATGGGTGGCGAAGCCGCCTTCGAGATAAAGTACGACGGTGCCAGAGTTCAGGTTCACAGGGACGGGGATAGGGTCATAATCTATTCCAGAAGGCTTGAGAACGTCACCCGCTCGATACCCGAGATAGTTGAAGCCGTAAAGAGCCAGCTGAAGCACGGGAAGATAATCGTCGAGGGCGAACTGGTGGCCGTTGGGGAAGGTGGAAGGCCAAGACCCTTCCAGTACGTTCTGAGACGCTTCAGGAGGAAGTACAACATAGACGAGATGATAGAGAAAATCCCGCTTGAGCTGAACCTCTTCGATATACTCTACGTTGACGGTGAGAGCCTCATAGATACTCCCTTCGTGGAGAGGAGGAAGAGGCTTGAGGAGGCAGTCGAGGAGAACGAGAAGATAAAACTGGCCGTTCAGCTCGTTACAAGAAAAGTGGAGGAGGCGGAAAAGTTCTACAAGGAGGCCCTTGAGCTCGGCCACGAGGGGCTTATGGCGAAGAGGCTCGATGCCGTCTACGAGCCCGGTAACAGGGGCAAGAAGTGGCTCAAGATAAAGCCCACGATGGAGAACCTCGACCTCGTCATCATCGGTGCCGAGTGGGGCGAGGGGAGGAGGGCCCACCTCCTCGGCTCCTTCCTTGTCGGTGCCTACGACCCGAACAGCGGTGAGTTCCTTCCCGTTGGAAAGGTGGGCAGCGGGTTCACCGACGAAGACTTGATGGAGTTCACGAAGATGCTCAAGCCACTTATAGTCAGGGAAGAGGGGAAGTTCGTTGAGATAATGCCGAAGGTAGTGATAGAGGTAACCTATCAGGAGATACAGAAGAGCCCGAAGTACAAGAGCGGGTTCGCCTTGAGGTTCCCGCGCTTCGTGGCCTTGAGAGACGACAAGAGCCCGGAGGAGGCCGATACCATAGAGCGCGTCGCCCAGCTCTACAAGCTACAAGAAAAGTTCAAAGCGAAGAGGTGAGGTCCGAACCAGCGACCTCAACCCCTCTCTCCGCCCAGAACTCCTGGGCCTTCCTCTTTCTCTCCTCCAGCTCGCGCTTTGCCTTTGCGTATGCCCTTCCAAAGGCCTCGTCAACACTTGAATACGTGTAAATCAGGGCAATGACTGAAACCACGGCGATGATGAGCACCGGCGCCCCAGCAAAGGCCAGTAAAACCGGGGCATCGTAGAGGCTGTGAAGGGCGGAGGCCTTAAGGTAGCCGAGCACCGCGTCGCCTTCTAGGGCGTCTCCGAGGGCTATTGTCGTGAATGCCACGTGGAACATTACCACTATAATCCTTATGAGGGCGCCGAAGATGTTCCCGCTAAAGAAGAGCACCAGTCCGTAGAGGACGGCCTCGATTACCGCAAAAGCTAAGGCAACCTTTACGGTGAGATGCCAGCGGTAGAGCTCGCTACCCCTTGAGGAGAGGTAGGGTAGGAGCTTGGCCCCTTCCTCTATGAGGCCAACTCCAAGCACGAGGGCAAGGAGCGTGACAGTCAGTGACTCCGAGTGGAAGAGATATAGAATTGCCCCTTCGAGGAAGAGAGCCAGAATGAACGCCAGTAGGGCGTATTTAACAACAGTAGAAGTCTCTACAAAGGGAGTTACCCTGTCAACTTTCGCCATCCAGCCGTCCGTCTTGAAGTAGAGCTTTATTCCAACTATAACGACCGCAATGACGTATCCGATTAGCCCCATTACCTCCAGCATGCTACCACCGATGACTTTTTGAGGTAGTATTTTTAAAGCTTGCCCCGGCAGATTTTTAAGGTCTCCCCTTAATTGGAGTAGGGTTGCCATGGGGGGAGCAAAGAAAAGGCTGATAAAGATGTTTTTTGACGAGGGGGCGGTGCTCTTCGGCCACTTCGTCCTGACATCAGGAAAGGAGAGCAACTACTACATCAACGTGAAGAAGCTGACAACCAACCCGAGGGCCCTTAAGCTGATTGCGGGGATGATTGCAGAGATGGTAAGGGGAACGGACTTTGAGAAGGTGGCTGGACCTGAGCTTGGGGCGGTTCCTATAGCAACAGCCTTAGCCCTCGAAACCGGAAAGCCCCTCGTAATAGTCAGGAAGAGGCCGAAGGGCCACGGCACCGGGAGTCAGATTGAAGGCGAGATAAAGCCCGGTGAGAGGGTTCTCCTTGTGGAAGACGTCACAACAACTGGAGGAAGCGTCTTAAGAGCTGCAGAAGTCATTGAAAGGGAAGGGGGAAGAGTTGTTGCCATCGCTGTCGTCGTTGACAGGGAAGAAGGCGCCTCCGAAAGGATTGGAGAGAAGTACACCTTCCTCCCGCTCCTGAAGGTCTCAGAGATACTTGGGGGTTCCCCGGGGGATGAGGGAATAAAAGACATCCCTGAACTTCTCCCACCGTGACTTTTTCACTTCTCCAAAAATCCATTCGTCGAGTATCTCCCCCGTCTCGATAAGGGCCTTGGAGGCAGGTGAATCCGGACGCCACTCTATCAGTGGCCTGCCGTAGTTGACTGACTCGGGGACTCGCGGGTCAAAGGGCACAATGCCGACCACGGGGATGCCGATTTCACCCTCTATGTACGTTACGATAACATCTGAGTCGTTCAGAGATTCTCTCACCTTGTTCACCACAATGCCAACGCTCAGCCCGTAGGCCTCGCCGAGTTCCTTCAGTTTAACGACCTCGTTTTCGAGCATCCTTTTAACCGAGTGTATCGGCGAGCGCTCCAGCTCGACGACTATAAGCTGGTAATCGGCCAGTCGAAAGGTTGGAATCGTGTCAAAGGGAATTCCAACAGGCGAGTCTATTACCGTCAGCCGGTAATCAGCTTGAAGACTTGAAACAATATCCTTAAGGTCTCCCTGCCAGACATCGAGGACGTCGTATATTTTGGAGCTCCCGGGGACTATGTCAAGCCCACTCTCGGGTTCGTGGTAGAGGGCCTCTCTAACGTTCCTTTCAGGATTTCTCAGGAGGTCGTGAAGGCTAACTGGGCGGTCCTCCATCCCGAACTGGAAGGCCAGCTTGGGCAGGTAAACGTCCCCATCTATCAGAAGCGTTGAGATGTCGAGAGAAGAAAAATAAGTCCCAAGGTTTGCCGTAACCGTTGTCTTTCCAGCCCCGCCCAGTGATAACTACAGATACCATAAAACCATCTCCCGACAAAGCCATAGAACAGATAGACCCCTCAGGTTAAAGGTAATGTCCGGTTACTTTTTCTCCGGAAAGCCTCGCCCTTCAGGAGGGAGTCCAGCAAGAATAAAAAGATCAAATGAAATCCTCAAGGGTCTTCGCCCTGACCATTATCGCGGCCTTCTCCCGGCCGTAGAAGACTTCCACGAGGCCCTCTGACTCAAGCTCCTTAACCGTTCTCAGGAGCGTTGAGGTGGGGGTTTCGAGTTCGGCGCTGAGCTTGTGAAGGGCAACAGCCCTTTTCTTGGTTGCCAGAACCTTGTAAACAACATCCTTACGGCGCCCGAACATCAACCCGGCACCGATTGTATTACACCCTTCACCTAAATAAACCTTCCGAGGACAACTTTGACGAATGGGCAAAGGACAGGTTTATAAGCCCGGCCGAGCACCGGCGAGCATGAGGGGAGTTATAGAGAGGCTGAGCGACGAGGGGCTTGGGATTCTAAAGGCTGGAAGGAAGGAAATCCTTGTCCCCCACACGGCCCCTGGAGACGAGGTTGAAATCCTGAAGACGAGGAGGAAGAAGAGGAAAGTTATAGCCTCGGAGTTCAAGCTCATAAGGCCCTCCAATCTGAGAACCGAGCCTCTCTGTCCCTATTTTGGTCTTTGTGGGGGGTGTCTTTTACAGCACATCCCCTACGAGGAGCAGGTTCGGTGGAAGACCGAAAAGCTTTCCCGCCACCTAAACCAGAACGTTGAAGTTTTGCCTTCGCCTAAGATATTTGGTCATAGGAACAGGATAGATGTTGTCATTTCAACAAGTGGGATAGGCTTTCGACGATATGGAACGTGGTGGGATGCCGTTGACATAGCAACCTGCCCCGTTTTCGGCGAAACCAGCTCAAGGGTCCTGAAGTCGCTTAGGGAGTTCATGGAGGACTTTAATCTCTCTAGATACGACATAAGGAAAAACGAGGGTTTTCTAAGATACATCGTCATCAGGGAGGGCAAGTTCACGGGCGAGCTCATGGTAAACCTCGTGACGAAGGAGGGGAAACTCCCCGAGGAGTTCCCGGATTACTTTCCCTACGCGACCTCCGTCTACTGGAGCGTCAACAAAACTGAGAGCGACGTTTCCTACGGGGATATAGAGAGGTTCTGGGGGCAGGAGTTTATAAGGGAAAAACTTGGAGACGTTGTTTACCTGATACACCCGAACAGCTTCTTCCAGACCAACAGCTACCAAGCGGTGAACCTCGTGAGGAAAGTTTCAGAACTCGTTGACGGCGAGAGGGTTCTCGACCTGTACTCAGGGGTGGGAACCTTCGGGGTTTACCTAGCGAAGAGGGGCTTTAAAGTCGAGGGGGTGGAGATAAACCCCTTCGCCGTTGAGATGGCCAAGAAAAACGCCCGCCTGAACAACGTTGAGGCAACCTTCAAGGTTGGCAGGGACAGGGACATCAGGAACCTTTCGAACTACGATACGGTGATAGTCGACCCACCGCGTGCCGGCCTTCATCCAAAGCTGATACAGAAAATTTTAAAAGACGGCCCCAAGACCATCGTCTACGTCTCGTGCAACCCAAAGACCCTTGCCCGGGACGTCGAGAAACTCGCCAAGGACTACCGACTGGAGTTTGCGCTTGGTCTCGACATGTTCCCCCACACACCCCACGTCGAGGCCATAACACTCCTAAAAAGGTTTGAGATTTAAACCGTTAATACCGATACCTTAATAAACTATGGGTGCGTATTTAGAACTTAGGGTGAGGAGATATGTTAGATGAGAGGGATAGGATAATCCTGGAAATGCTCACAAAAGACGCTCGCACGCCCTTCACCGAGATAGCGAAGGTGCTGGGCATAAGTGAAACGGCCGTCAGGAAGAGGGTAAAGGCCCTAGAGGAGGCTGGAGTTATAAGGCAGTACACGATAATTGTCGATCCTGCAAAGCTCGGCTACAACCTCGTCAGCATAACCGGGGTTGACACGAAGCCAGAGAAGATATTCGAGGTCGCCAACAGGCTCAAGGAGTTCGACTTCGTGAGGCACGTTTACCTCACGAGCGGAGACCACATGATCATGGCAGAGGTATGGGCCAAGGACGGGGAGGATCTCTCAGGGATAATCTCCGACAAGATAGGCAAGATAGACGGCGTCCTCAAGGTCTGTCCTGCGATAATCCTCGAAAAGATGAAGTGACTCTTTTTTCCTTCTAATCTTCTCTTAACGGCAGGGTTGCTTTTATTGAGGTTTTGGAGAAGAGCTGAGAATTCTGGTGGTCCCGCGGCCCGGATTTGAACCGGGGACCTGCGGATCTACAGTCCGCCGCCACTCCCAGGCTAGGCTACCGCGGGACCTC